>NZ_JBHUWH010000634.1:0-3643 GCF_042670125.1 Kitasatospora sp. NPDC057198
GACTCCCGGAGGAGTCCGCCCCGCACGTCACACCCGCGACCGCGGGCCCTACGGCACCTTGTGCTTGTGGGCCTTCCGAATCTTCGGAGCACCCCCGCTTTCGCGGGGCGGACGTCAGACCTGCACCCGGCTCCGCACCGCTTCAACGATCTCGGCGATCGCTTCGTCACGGGGCACGCCGTTCTTCTGCTCGCCGCTGCGGTAGCGGAACGACACCGCGCCCGCCTCGACGTCGTCGTTGCCCGCGATCAGCATGAACGGGGTCTTCGAGCGCTGGGCGTTCCTGATCTTCTTCTGCATCCGGTCGTCCGAGGTGTCGACCTCCACCCGGATCCCGTGCTTCTTCAGCTCGGCCGCCACCTCCAGCAGGTACGGCACGTGCTCGTCGGTGATCGGGATGCCGGTGACGGTGACCGGGGCCAGCCACGGCGGCATCGCGCCCGCGTAGTGCTCCAGCAGCACCGCGAAGAAGCGCTCGATCGAGCCGAACAGCGCCCGGTGGATCATGACCGGCCGCTGCCGCGAGCCGTCCGCCGCGGTGTACTCCAGGTCGAAGCGCTCCGGCAGGTTGAAGTCGAGCTGGATGGTGCTCATCTGCCAGGTCCGGCCGATCGCGTCGCGCGCCTGCACCGAGATCTTCGGGCCGTAGAAGGCCGCGCCGCCCGGGTCCGGCACCAACGGCAGGCCCTGCTTCTCGGCCACGCTGGCGAGGACGGCGGTGGCCTCCTCCCACGCGTCATCGCTACCGACGAACTTCTCCGGGTCCTTGGTGGACAGCTCCAGGTAGAAGTCGTTCAGGCCGTAGTCGCGCAGCAGGTCCAGCACGAAGGTCAGCGTGCGGTCCAGCTCGTCGGCCATCTGCTCGCGGGTGCAGTAGATGTGCGCGTCGTCCTGGGTGAAGCCGCGGGCCCGGGTGAGGCCGTGCACGACGCCGGACTTCTCGTAGCGGTAGACCGTCCCGAACTCGAAGAGGCGCAGCGGGAGTTCGCGGTAGGAGCGGCCGCGCGCGTCGAAGATCAGGTTGTGCATCGGGCAGTTCATCGGCTTGAGGTAGTAGTCGACGCCCTCGTCCAGCTGCATGGGGGGGTACATGCCGTCGGCGTACCAGTCGAGGTGGCCGCTGGTCTCGAACAGCTTCCCCTTGGTGGCGTGCGGGGTGTAGACGAACTCGTAGCCCTCCTCCTCGTGCCGCTTGCGCGAGTAGTCCTCCATGGTGCGGCGGATGATGCCGCCCTTGGGGTGGAAGACGGCGAGGCCGGAGCCGATCTGCTCGGGGATGGAGAACAGGTCGAGCTCGTTGCCGAGCTTGCGGTGGTCGCGCTTGGCGGCCTCCTCGAGGAAGTCGAGGTGGGCCTTGAGCTCGTCCTTGGTGGGCCACGCGGTGCCGTAGAGGCGCTGCAGCATGGGGTTGCGCTCGCTGCCGCGCCAGTACGCGGCGGCGGAGCGCATCAGCTTGAAGGCCGGGATGTGCCGGGTGCTGGGCAGGTGCGGGCCGCGGCAGAGGTCGCCCCAGCAGAGTTCGCCGGTCTTCGGGTCGAGGTTGTCGTAGATGGTCAGCTCGCCGGCGCCGACCTCGACGTCCGCGCCCTCGCCGGCGGTGGCGGCGGAGCCCTTGAGGCCGATCAGTTCGAGCTTGTAGGGCTCCTTGGCGAGCTCCTCGCGGGCGGCCTCGTCGGTGACCACGCGGCGGGAGAACTTCTGGCCCCGCTTGATGATCTCCTGCATGCGCTTCTCGATGACCTTGAGGTCGTCCGGCTGGAAGGGGCGCTCGACGTCGAAGTCGTAGTAGAAGCCGTCGCGGACGGGCGGGCCGATGCCGAGCTTGGCCTCGGGGAAGACCTGCTGGACGGCCTGGGCCATCACGTGGGCGGTGGAGTGCCGCAGGATGTCGAGGCCGTCGGGGCTGGAGATCACGACGGGTTCGACCTCGTCGCCGTCCTGGACGACGTGGGCGAGGTCCTTGAGCTGGCCGCCGACCCGGGCGGCGATCACGGCGCGGTCGTCGGCGAAGAGCTCGGCGGCCGTCGTGCCCGTGGTCACCACGCGCTCTTCCCGATCGGGTTCGCGGTTGATGATGATCCGGACGTCCGTCACCGGTCTCTCCTGACGTTCTGGCTACCGTGGCGCAGCTGAACCGCTGCACCGTGCATGGTACCGAGCCGGGCCGTGTCCACGTCGCCGAGGCCCGGCGGCGGCTCCGTGGTGATCCGGTCACGTTCCGCCACGATCCGGTCACCGGGGACGGTTGACCGGGCCCCGAACGCGGTATCACTCCAGCACGGCGCGGCCGCTGCACCGGTCCTCGGTGGCAGCGGCGCCCGGCAAGGACCGTGCGGCGTCTGAGGGGGCGTCATGCAGCAGCTGGGTTCCTGGTATCGCGGTCCGCTGGCGTCCTTCGACACCGAGACGACGGGTGTCGACGTCGAGCGGGACAGAATCGTTTCGGCCGCCCTGGTGGTGCAGCCCGCACCCGGCGGGGCGGCCACCGTCCGCACCTGGCTGGCCGATCCGGGGGTGCCGATCCCGGAGCAGGCCCGCGCGGTGCACGGCATCACGGACGAGCAGGTGCGGGCGCACGGGCGGCCGCCGCGCGCGGTCGCGGTGGAGGTGGCGCGCGCCCTGGCCGAGCAGTCCCGGGCGGGCGTGCCGCTGGTGGTGATGAACGCCCCGTACGACTTGACGCTGCTGGACCGGGAGTTGCGCCGGCACGGGGCGGGCTCGCTGACGGAGGCGCTGGAGGGCGCGGAGCTGCTGGTGCTCGATCCGCGGGTGCTGGACAAGCAGTTCGACCGCTACCGCAAGGGCCGGCGCACCCTGACCGACCTGTGCGCGCACTACGGCGTGGAGTTGGTGGGCGCGCACGACGCGGCGGCGGACGCGCTGGCGGCGATGGAGCTGGTGCGGGCGGTGGCGTCCCGGTACGGGGCGCGCCTGGGCGGGCTGTCGCCGGCCGAGCTGCACCTGCGGCAGGCGGTGTGGCACGCGGCGCAGGCGCGCGGCCTGGAGCGGTGGTTCGAGCGCTCGGGCGCGCCGGAGCGGGTGGACACGGCCTGGCCGATGCGGCCGGCCCGGTGCCGCTGCGGTGAGCGCCTGGAGCCGGGCCACGCCTGCGAGTTGGCGGCCTGACGCCCCGTCGGGGGCGGCGGGTGCGGAAAACGCCGCAGGCCCCGACGGCGTGGTCGGGGCCTACGGTGTGCTGGGTGGGCGATACTGGGATCGAACCAGTGACCCCTTCGGTGTGAACGAAGTGCTCTCCCGCTGAGCTAATCGCCCGGCAACGAGAAGAACTGTAGCACTACTTGGGGCCGGGCTCACAATCCGTTCCACCGACGGTCCCCCAGCTCCCCTTCCGGGAGGGCACGTTGAATGTCCGTCAGAACTCGGTCCGGAGCACGCGGAAAAGGCGCAGGGCTCCGACCTGATAAACAAGTCGGAGCCCTACGCCTGTGCATTCCGGTGGGCGATACTGGGATCGAACCAGTGACCCCTTCGGTGTGAACGAAGTGCTCTCCCGCTGAGCTAATCGCCCGGGTGCAGGGAAAACATTACCCCATCCGCGCGGGTGCTCCGAACACCCTCGCCGCCACCGGTTCCGCCGCCGGCCCCGCGCCCCGGCGGGCCTCCCCCGGCACCGGCCCCGACC
>NZ_JBHUWH010000635.1:0-3632 GCF_042670125.1 Kitasatospora sp. NPDC057198
TCTCCGGCGCCGGCCCTCGCGCCGCCCGGCGGCCACCGGGGCGGGCTGCCGGCCGGGGGCGGCGGCGGTTCCCGGCCGCCGTCCCCGGTGTCCCTTGCGGTGCTGGTCGTCGGCTCCGCGCGCGGCCATCAGCCGGTCTTCCCTTCCGTGATGCCGTGCAGCAGGGTGGCCTTGCCGTGGCCCTGCACGGAGAGTGTGGTGATGCCGACCACGCCGAGCAGCGCGGTCCGGTAGGTGGTTCTGGCGGTGACGCTGATCTCGCTCAGGTCGGGGTACTTGGGGAACTCGACGTCGCCGGTGACCTGTTGGGAGGCGAGGTACGCCTGGGCGGCGGCCTCGGCCCGTGCCGGGTCGACCTGGTAGCCGCCGCCGGCGCGCAGCCGGTCGATGTCGAGCTGCTGGCCGGCCGCCCGGGCGGCTTCCTGGGCCACCGCGTCGGCCCGTTCCATGGCCCGCAGTTGGCCGCCGAAGTCGAGCACCAGGCCGACCACGGCGACCAGGCTGGCGACGGTGATGGCGACCATGACCGAAATGCTGCCCCGGTCACGGCGGTTCACGCCTCGTTCGTCCACGTTCCCTCCCCCCACGGCGAATTGACGTTCCCTCAGTTGTCTTCCCGGTAGCGGTCCAGCACGGAGCTGAACGTACCGGTGAGCGTCTTGCTGCCCGGCAGGTGGTCCAGACCGGTCAGGTCGGCCAGCGACACCTTGCACGACACCTGGACGACGACGGTGGTCAGGGTCTCGTCCCCGACCGCCAGCGGGCGGTACTCCAGGTCGCCGAGGGCCAGGGTCTCGCAGCGCACCTGCCGGACGGCCAGTGCCTGGGCGACGGCGTCCCGGGCGGCCTGCTGCGCGCCCTCGCGGCTGTGGGCCAGCGAGGCGGCGCGGGCCCCGGCGCGGGCGGCGGCGTCGACCACCGCACCGGTGGTCTGCAGGCGTCCGGCGGCGACCGCCATCAGCGCGAAGGTCAGTATCACCGGCACCAGGAGCGCGGCCTCGACGGCGAACGACCCCCGGTCCCGGAGCCGGCGCCGCGCCGCTCCCCCGCGGCCCACGGCTCCCCCGCCGTCCACCGCGCCCCGGCCGCGCGCCGCACCCCCGCCGTCCACCGCGCCCCGGCCCTTCACGGCGCCACCGGCGGGACGAACTTCTCCCGGGGCGCGGTGGCCGTCTTGGTGATCGCCAGGTCGGCGAACGGCACCAGGGAGAGCGTCTTCACGGTGACGGACAGCTGGTACATGTCGGGGTCGCCGCCGGTCTGCTCCGGCGCCCGCGCGAGTTCGACCACGCTGCCGAGGCGGTCGACGAACTCGGCCGCCCGCTGTTCGCCCGCACCGGCCGGCGCGCCGTTGATCCGTCCGGCCTCCACGCCCTCCCGGGCGGCGGCCAGCGCGGCCTGTTCGGCGTACCACCACAGGCCGGCCTGCACCACCAGGAGGATCACGAACAGCACGGCGGGAAAGACGATGGCGAGGCTGATCGTCATCGCCCCCCGGTCGGGCACCGCCCCCCGGCCGGGCGCCGCCCCACGGCCGGGCCCCGCCCCCCGGCTGGGCACCGGCCCCCGGTCGGACCTGCGGGCGCGCGGGAGCCACCCGGCCGGTGCGGGCCGGGTGGCGGGCCGGTGCGGGCGGCGGATCACGGCGCGGTGCCGCCGGCGGGGACGTCCTTCTGGATGTTGCCCTGGACCTTGTTGCCGAGCTGGGTGATCGCGTAGACGACCGTCCCGGCGATGGTGACCAGCACGATCACCGCGAGGGCGAGTTCGATGCTGATCGCGCCGCGGTCGCCGGACTCGCGGGCGGCGCGCAGCTTGACGAGGCGGTACTCGACGGCGGGTCGGACGAGGTGGAGCGGGATCAGCGGCCGCAGGGCGGCCGCCACGGTGCGGATTCGGGCCATGGTGTGGTCTCCAGGACTTCGAAGGGGGGAGGGACTCGGCGCGGGGTGCCGCGCCGGGCGGGTGGCGCTGTTCTTTCGCTGCTCGGTCGGGGGTTTCGGGGTGTCGGATTCCATGGTGGTCAGGTGGTGTTGAGCATCTGGTAGACCGCGGGGAAGGCGATCAGGACGGTCATCAGCAGGGTCAGCGCGGAGCCGGGGGCGACCATCCGCTCGCTGTCGGTGTTGGCCTTGGCGAGTTCCTCGGAGAGCAGTTCGCCGCGCAGGCTCTTGGCGCGGGCCCGCAGGGTGTCGTAGACGGCGGCGCCGTCGACGCCGGAGATCCGCATGATGTCGGCCACGTCCTGGAGCGGGGTGAGGCCCAACTCCTGGGCGAGCGCGTCGAGTCCGTCCCAGGGCGGGAGCCGGTCGGTGGCGGCCCGCTCCAGCGCGTCGCGGATCCGCCGGAACACGGTGCCGCGCCCGACCGAGGCGGCCCGGCGCAGCGCCTCGGCGGGCCCGCAGTCGGCGGCCCGTTCCAGCGCGACGAGTTCCAGGTACGCGGCGATGCCGTGCAGGTACTCGGTGCGGGCCTCCTTGGCCTCGCCGGCCACGATGCCGTCGGGGACGAACCACAGCAGCCCGGCCAGCAGCGGCCCGACCACCAGCGGGACGGCCGGCGGCAGGCCGTCGCCGATCACAACGGCCAGCACCGACAGGTAGCCGGGCAGCGCGAACCCGAGGACGGCGAACAGCAGTTTGTGCGCCATGAAGCGGGCCGGGCTGCGGCCGATCAGCGCGAGTTCCCGGTGCGGGATGCGCACCCCGGGCAGCCGCGCCGAGCCCTGGCCGACCCGGTCGTACCAGGGCAGCGCGGCGTCCTCGTCCTCGGCCCGGCGGGGTTCGGGGACGCGGTGCAGCCGGTCCAGGGCCTGGCCCAGGTCCGGTGGCGCGGGCCGGAGTTCGGCCAGCAGCAGGGCCACGCCGCCGGCCGCGGCGGCGCCGGCGAGGACCGCCCAGGGGGAGATCACCTGGCCTCCTTCACGCGCGGGTCGTTCCCGGCCGCGGCGCCGTCGGCGGCGGGCCCGTCGGCGCCGTCGGCCCCGTCGGTCCCGGTGCCGGGCAGCCGGCCGGTCTTGGAGCGGCGGTCGGCCTCCAGGACGCGGGGCAGCGGGGTGTGCCGGGCCAGCGAGCGCATCCAGCCGATCACCGCCACGAACGCCACCGCCACGACGGCCAGCACGAGTTGGCCCAGCACCGTCGAATAGGGCTCGGTGTAGCGGGGGTTGAGGCCGCCGACGACGATGACCAGCAGGATGATGCCGACCATCCAGCGGATCGTGGTGCGGTGCTTGGAGCGGTCCGCCTCGATGGCGCGCCGCTGCCGGACCTCCTCGCGCACCGATTCGGCCATGTCGGCCAGCGCCCGGGCCAGGCCGGGTCCGCTGTCCCCGGCCCGCAGCACGAGGGCGGCGAGCACCTTGTCGGCGGTGGCGTCGGCGACCTGGTCGCCGAAGGCGCGCAGCGCGTCCTCGGGGCGCCAGCGGGCCTGCAGCCGGGCCGCCAGGTCGGAGATCTCGGTCTCCAGGGCGGCCGGGGCGGTGCGCCGGCTGGTCATGATCGCCTGGTTCAGGCCGACGCCGAGCAGCAGCACGTCGGCGAGGCGCTGGGTCCACTCGGCGAGCGCCTCCAGCCGCTCGATCCGCCGGGTGTCGGAGCGGGTCGCGTCGAACAGCCAGGGCAGGCCGAAGA
>NZ_JBHUWH010000636.1:0-3600 GCF_042670125.1 Kitasatospora sp. NPDC057198
GAGACAGCTGCTGTAGCGCCCCGCCGCGCGGCCGGTTCCGTCGGCCGCGCGGCAGCCCCCTGTTTGGTTTGCGTTCGTATCTGCGCAAAATAGGTCAATGGGACGGTTCGTCCGCCCCACCTGCACCAGGCAAACCCGGCGGGGCCGCGCAGCCCGCGAGCACGAGGAGAACAGCCGAAATGAGCGACGCCGTGTCCCAGTACGGCTTCACCCCGTCCCGGCGCGGCTACGCGCCCGAGCAGGTCGACGCGGCGGTCACCGCGCTCAGCCGCGAACGCGACGAAGCCTGGGAACGGCTCAGCGTCCTCGGCGGCGGCCTGCGCGAGATGGAGAAGCGCTTCGCCGACATCAAGCAGGCCGCCGAGGACGCCCCCGACCCCGACTTCGCCGAACTCAGCGACCAGGCCGCCGCCCTGCTCGGCATCGCCCTCAACGAGGCCGACGCCGTCCACGCCAAGGCCAAGCGCTCCGGCGAGGACGCCCGGGACGCCGCCCACGAGGCCGGCGAGGCCGCCGCCAAGGCGGCGAAGGACTTCGCCGCCAAGCTCCGCGAGGAGACCGAGCAGTTCGTCCGCCGCACCGAGGAGCGCAGCCGCGCCGAGGCCGAGCGGATCCGCGCCGAGGCCGACGCCGAGTGCCGCGCCCTCGTCCACGCCGCGACCGGCCACGCCGCCCGGGTCCGGGTCGCCGCGGCCAACGCCTCCGAGCAGTCCGAGAGCGCCCTCGCCGAGCGCCGCCGCAAGGCCGACGAGGACTTCGCCGCCGCCGAGGCCGCCGCCGACGCCGCCGTGGCCAAGGTCACCGCCGCCGCCGACGCCCGGGTCAAGGAGGCCGAGCAGCACCGCGAGGCGATGCTCGACGAGGCCCGCCGCCTCGACGGCGAGGCCCAGACCAAGGCGGACGCGGCGATCGCCGCCGCGAAGGAGAAGGCCGCCCGGATCAAGGCCGCCAGCGAGCGCGAGCAGGCCGACTTCACCAAGCGCCTCGACAAGGTCCAGACCCACCTCGACCACATCAAGGGCACCCTCGCCTCCCTCACCGGCGCCGCCGTCGGCGCCATCGAGGACCCGGAGGACGCGGCCCAGGCCGTCGCCGCCAAGAAGGCCGACCTCACCAAGCCCCCGGTCACCGACCAGCCCACCACCGTCCTGGGCCCGGTCAAGCCCAAGGCGGACGACCCCCGCAAGCCCCGCACCCCCGAGCCTCCCGCGGCGGCCCCCGCCGACCTGAGCAAGGCCCCGCTGCCCCCGAAGCCGGAGGCGAAGCCCGAGGCCGCGCCTGCGCCCGAGCCCGCGCCGAAGCCGGAGACCAAGCCGGACGCCACGATCGAGGACCGCATCATCCCCAAGATCGTCATCGTCGACGACGGCATCGACCACGACACCCGCCCGGACCGCAACCGCATCCAGCGCCGGGGCTGAGAGCAGCCCCGCCGGGGCTTGGGAAGAACGGCGGGGAGTGAAACCAGGGGCTCGGGGAACGGCGAGCACGGGTCTGCTGGCGGTGCACTGCCGGAGCGCGCATCTGCTTCTGGTTCCGTCAAAGACACGCAGCAGCACGGACCTCCGATGGGCTCCGGCCGTCAGCAGCACGGACTCGCCGTTCCCCGAGCCCCTGGTGGTGCATGTCCGTCTGCCAGCCGTTCCCCGAGCCCCTGGTGGTGCGTGCTCGTCTCTACAGGACCTCGACCGCTGCTCCGGTCAGGCGGCGGCGGCAGTCGAGGACGTAGCGGGCGTGGGCGGTGATGGCGGCGTAGTCGAACTCGTCGTGGTCGGCGAGCAGGACGACGGCGTCGGCGGCGGCGAGTTCCTCGGGGGTGGCCTCGACGCGGTGGACGGCGGCGAGCGGGCCGCCCTCGTGGGCGGTGGTGCGCTGGCCGGGGATGTGCGGTTCGGCGACGTGGACGCCGGCCACCACGTGCGGGTCGGCGGCGCGGACCTCGGCGCCCTGGCGGGTGAGCAGGTCGACGATCCGGGCCGCCGGGGTTTCCCGGGCGTCGCCGGTGTTGGCCTTGTAGGCGAGGCCGAGGACCAGCACGCGTGAGCCGTTGACGCTGCGGCGGCGCTGGTTGAGCGCCTCGGTGAGGCGGCGCACCACGTAGTCCGGCATGTGGCTGTTGACGTCGTTGGCGAGTTCGACGAACCGGAAGGACTGGCCGAGGGCGCGTTCGACCCGCCAGGACAGGTAGGAGGGGTCGATCGGCAGGCAGTGCCCGCCGACGCCCGGTCCCGGGGTGAAGCGCAGGAAGCCGAACGGCTTGGTGGAGGCGGCGTCGATGGCCTCCCAGACGTCGATGCCGAGGTCGTGGGCGAACATCGCCAGCTCGTTGACCAGGGCGATGTTGACGTGCCGGAAGGTGTTCTCCAGCAGCTTGGTGAGTTCGGCCTCCTTGCAGGAGGAGACCGGGACGGTCCGTTCGACCAGCTGCCCGTAGAAGTCGGAGACGGCGGCCAGGCCCTCGGGGGTGGTGCCGGAGACGACCTTCGGGGTGTTCTCCAGCTTCCACACCGGGTTGCCGGGGTCGATCCGCTCGGGGCTGTAGCCGAGGTGGAAGTCGGCGCCGGCCCGCAGCCCGGAGCCGGCCTCCAGGAGCGGGGCGAGCAGTTCCTCGGTGGTGCCCGGGTAGGTGGTGGACTCCAGCACGACGGTCGCGCCGGGCCTGAGGTGCCGGCCCAGCAGCTTCGCGGACGCCTCGATGTAGGAGAGGTCCGGGACCCCGTCGCGCAGCGGCGTCGGGACGGTGATCACCGCGACGTCGAAGCCCGCGACGTCGGCGGGGTCGGCGGAGGGCAGGTAGGCCCCGGTGTCGAGCAGCGGGCGCAGCCGCTCCCCGGGGATGTCCTCGACGTACGACTCGCCGACCGCGAGCCGCTTGATCCGGCGCTCGTCCACGTCGTACCCGACGACGCGGTGGCCCACTTCGGCGGCGCGGACCGCGAGCGGGAGTCCGACATAGCCCTGACCTGCGATGACGATGCGCATGACGAAGAAACCCCCTGGAAAAGACCGGCGTCCCCACACCTTCTTCACACGAGGGTACGGAGCGGCGGCGGCCGCGCGGGCCGCTTCGCCCGGATTGGTGCCGAAGGGGCGGCCGGGCCCGGCCCGGCATGGCGGCGTTGTCCGCATAGGTGCGTTTTCCGGCGTTCACGTTCCGGAAATACCAATCATCCCCGGCGAAGGCCCGCGGAATTCTCGGTTCCGAATTCGGGAATCGCTGTCCCGGGGAAGATTTTCCCATGTGGTCTAGACATCGTCTCTGCGCGTCCTATAGCTTCGGTGCCGCGAGAGCTCGCCCGCACCGGAACCACCGAACGGTCCGAATTCCCCCTCATTGGAGGTCGAAATGGTCCAGGCAATGAAGACCCTGTCCGACCGGATGCTCGGAAAGCTGCTCAAGGAGGAGACCGCCGAGGCGTCCGGCTGTCAGCAGGTCTCCTACTACTGCAGCAACCACGTGTACTACCAGCGCACGTACACCTCCTGGAACTGCGCCGCCCCGCCGGTCGTCACCGACACGCCCATCGGCAGCTGCTGATCCCGTGAGGCGTTCCGGCCGCTGACGGCCGGACGCCGCCGCTCCCGGTGCCGCCGACGGGC
>NZ_JBHUWH010000637.1:0-3576 GCF_042670125.1 Kitasatospora sp. NPDC057198
GGACAGCGCCGGCGGACGGTGATCAGGCGCTGCAGGACGATGAAGACGAACAGCAGGGCGCCGATCACGATCCGGGTCCACCAGGAGCTGAGGGTGCCCTGGAAGCTGATCACGGTCTGGATCAGGCCGAGCACCAGCACGCCGAGCAGGGTGCCCAGCAGGTAGCCGGAGCCGCCGGTGAGCAGGGTGCCGCCGATGACGACCGCGGCGATCGCGTCGAGTTCCAGGCCGACCGCGTGCAGGCCGTAGCCGGACAGCATGTAGAAGGTGAGCAGGACGCCGCCGAGCGCGGAGCAGAAGCCGCTGATCGCGTACACGGTGGTCTTGGTGCGCTTGACGGGCAGGCCCATCAGCAGCGCGGACTGCTCGCTGCCGCCGAGCGCGTACACGTTGCGGCCGAACCGGGTGTAGTGCAGGACCACGAAGCCGGCGGCGACCACCAGCAGGGCGATCAGGGCGCTGGGCGAGACGAACAGGTCGCCGAGCGGGATCCGGGTCTGCGCCATCGCGGTGTACTGCGGGTCGGTGATGGAGATCGACTCGACGCTGATGGTGTAGCACAGGCCGCGGGCCAGGAACATGCCGGCCAGGGTGACGATGAACGGCTGGATCTCGAAGACGTGGATGATCCAGCCCATCACCCAGCCGCCGGCGGTGCCCATCAGCAGGACCAGCGGGATCACCAGCAGCGGCGGCCAGCCGTGCTGTTCGACCAGCCAGGCGGAGACCATGGTGGACAGCGCCACCACCGCGCCGACCGACAGGTCGATGCCGCCGGTGAGCACGACGAAGGTCATGCCGACCGCGACGACCAGCAGGAAGGCGTTGTCGATCAGCAGGTTGAGCACGACCTGGCCGGAGAAGAACCCCTCGTACTGCACCGAGCCGACGCTGAACATGGACACCAGCAGGACCGCGGTGACCAGCAGCGGGATCTGCCCGCGCAGGCGGGTCAGCAGGGCGTGGGCGTTCATGCGCCGACCTCCCGGTTGGTGGTGGGGGCCGCGGCGTGCGACCGGGTGGTGCGCCGGGTGCGGCCGCCGCGGGCGGCGAGCTTGGCGCGGAAGGCGGGCGACTGGATCAGGCAGACCGCGATGACCACGAACGCCTTGAACACCAGGGTGGTCTCCGGCGGGATGCCGATGGTGTAGACGGTGGTGGAGAGGGTCTGGATGATCAGCGCGCCCAGGACGGTGCCGCCGATCGAGAACCGTCCGCCGTTGAGGGACGTCCCGCCGAGCACGACCGCGAGGATGGCGTCGAGCTCGATCCACAGGCCGGCGTTGTTGCCGTCGGCGGCCGAGACGTTGGAGGAGACCATCAGGCCCGCCAGCGCCGCGCACAGCGCGCTGAACACGTAGACCAGGGCGACCAGGCGCATCGCCCGGATGCCGACCAGCCGGCTGGCCACCGGGTTGCCGCCGACCGACTCCAGCAGCAGGCCGAGCGCGGTGGAGCGGGTCAGCAGCACGGTCGCCAGCACCACCAGGGCGCTGAGCAGGATCGCGAACGGCATGGTCAGCCAGTAGCCGCCGCCGATCATCTTGTACGGGTCGCTGGTGACGGTGATGATCTGGCCGTCGGTGATCAGCTGGGCCACGCCGCGGCCGGCGACCATCAGGATCAGGGTGGCGATGATCGGCTGGACGCCGGCCTTGGCGACCAGCAGCCCGTTGACCACCCCGAGCAGCACCGCGGTGCCCAGCGCGATGCCGGCGGCGGTCAGCACGGTGACCAGGCTGCCCGGGTCGGTGGACTCGCTGATGTGCAGGCAGGCCAGGGCGCCGGCGATCGCGACGGTGGAGCCGACCGACAGGTCGATGCCGCCGGTGGCGATGACCAGGGTCATGCCGAGCGAGACCAGGATCAGCGGGGCGCCGAAGTGCAGGATGTCGACCAGCGAGCCGTAGAGGTGGCCGCCCTGGAGGCGGACGGCGAAGAAGTCGGGGGTGAAGGCGAGGTTGGCGACCAGAAGCGCGGCCAGCACCACGGCGGGCCAGAACAGCCGGGACCGGGTCACCGCCTTCACCGGGCCCGCTGCCGTTGCCGTACTCATTGGTGCGCTCCGCTCGCGATGGTGGCCATGACGCGCTCGGGGGTGAGCCCGCCGTCGTTGTCGAGCTGGGCGACCATCCGGTGGTCGCGCAGCACGCCGACCCGGTGGCTGAGCCGCAGCACCTCCTCCAGTTCGGCGGAGATGAACAGCACCGCCATGCCGTCCTCGGCGAGGTTCGCCACCAGCTTCTGGATCTCGGCCTTGGCGCCGATGTCGATGCCGCGGGTGGGCTCGTCGAGGATCAGCAGCTTGGGGTCGGTGATCAGCCAGCGGGCCAGCAGGACCTTCTGCTGGTTGCCGCCGCTGAGGTTGCGCACCAGCGCCTCGGGGTTGCCGGGGCGGATGTCCAGGGCGCGGATCCACTTCAGCGCGTAGGCGTCCTGGGCGGTGCGCGAGAGCGGGCGGAGCCAGCCGCGGGACGCCTGGAGCGCCAGGACGATGTTCTCCCGGACGGTCAGTTCGCCGACCAGGCCCTCGGTCTTGCGGTTCTCCGAGCAGAACGCGATGCCGTGCGCGATGGCGTCGCGCGGGCTGCGCAGCGCGGCGGCGGCGCCCTCGATCCGCAGCGTGCCGCCATCGCTCTGGTCGGCGCCGAACAGCAGCCGGGCGGCCTCGGTGCGGCCGGAGCCGAGCAGCCCGGCCAGGCCGATCACCTCGCCGGGGCGGATGTCGAGGTCGTACGGTTCGACGGCGCCGCGCCGGGTGAGCCGGTCGGCCTGGAGGAACGGCTTGCCGGTGGGGGCGGTGCGCTCGCGCCGCCGGCCGCCGCCGAGCTGGTCGAGCCCGGCGAGTTCGGAGCCGATCATCCGGGAGACCAGTTCGACCTGGTTCAGCTCGCTGGTGGGGTACTCGCCCTCCAGGCGGCCGTTGCGCAGCACGGTCATCCGGTCGCAGATCTCGTAGACCTGGTCGAGGAAGTGCGAGACGAACAGGATCGCCACGCCCCGGTCGCGCAGCCGCCGCATGACGGTGAAGAGCTGGCGGACCTCGTCGCGGTCCAGGCTGGAGGTGGGCTCGTCCAGGATCAGGACCTTGGCGGAGACGTCGACCGCGCGGACGATCGCGACCAGCTGCTGGACGGCGATGGAGTAGCTGCTCAGCGGTGCGCTGACGTCGATGTCCAGGTCGATCCCGCGGACGAGTTCGGCGGCCCGGCGGCGCATCGCCGACCAGTCGATCAGGCCGAACCGGCGGGGTTCGCGGCCGATGAAGACGTTCTCCGCGACCGACAGGTTCGGGCAGAGGTTGACCTCCTGGTAGACCGTGCTGATGCCGGCCTGCTGGGCCTGCAGCGGGCCGGAGATCCGCACCCGCTCGCCGGCCAGCACCACCTCGCCGCCGTCCGACTGGTAGACGCCGGTGAGCACCTTGATCAGGGTGGACTTCCCGGCGCCGTTCTCCCCCATCAGGGCGTGCACCTCGCCGGGGAAGAGCCGGAAGTCGACCCCGTCCAGCGCCACCACCCCGGGGAACTCCTTGCGGATCCCCCGGACTTCCAGGACCGGTTGCTGCCGCACCCC
>NZ_JBHUWH010000638.1:0-3550 GCF_042670125.1 Kitasatospora sp. NPDC057198
GACCTGGGCCTCGTGGTCGACGTACCGTTCGCCGGAGACGTCCACCACGACGCGGTCGATGGTGCCGCCGGTGAAGCGGAACGGCACCCGGTAGTCGGAGGTGACGGGTGAGGAGCCGTCGCGCCCCACGCAGATGCCGTCGCCGACGACGCAGAAGAAGCCCGGCTGGGTGACGATGTCGCCGCTGCCGACCTGCTGGTCGTCGAGATAGAGGGTCAGGGTGCCTGCCGCGCCCGGCAGTTGCGGATCGGTGCTGCGGCCGGTCATGGTGAACTCGGCGGCGAGCAGGTGGCTGCCGGGCTCGACGTCCCGGTCGGCTTCGACGGTCCACAGCCGGGTGCCGAGCCAGTTGAACGCGTAGTGCAGGCGGCGGTCCTTGACGTACAGGCTGTGGCCGCCGGCGACGCCCCCGTGGGCGTACAGGACGCCCTCGGCGTCGGGGGAGTCGATCCGGACGCCCGCGGTGATGGTGTACGAGCGGCCGCCGATGGCGACGCCGGACTGTTCGGGGACCGGCGCGCAGTCGGGGTAGTAGACGTAGCGCTCCCGCGGCGGGGTGCCCTGCGGGCGTTCGGCCAGGGTCTGTTCGAGCGCGGTGCGGTCGTCCAGGGGGAGCCCGTTGTAGATGCCCGCGTAGTAGAACCAGAGCCCTTTGAGCGTTTCGAGCCTCTCCGGGTGCTCGGCCGAGACGTCGGTGGACTGGGCGCGGTCGTGGGCGAGGTCGTAGAGCTCCCAGCGGTCGCGCTCGAACTTCCCCCAGCCGCTGAGCGGCGGGTGCGCGGTGCAGGCCAGCCAGCCGTCGTGGTAGATCGAGCGCTGCCCCAGCATCGCGTAGAACTGCGTCCGCTTGCCCGGGGCGGCGCGGTCGGTGAGCGAGGCGGCGAAGCTCTCGCCCTCGATCGGGTTCTGCGGGCGGCCCTTGACGGTCTCGGGCGGCTCGATGCCCAGGAGGTCGTAGAGGGTGGGGACGACGTCGACGGCGTGGACGTACTGGTCGCGGATCTCGCCCCTGGCCGCGATGCCGGCGGGCCAGGCGACCAGGCACATGTCCGCGACGCCGCCCTCGTAGCCGGCCCAGCGCTTCCAGTACGGGAACGGGGTGTCGAAGGCCCACGCCCAGCCGGTGTTGTAGTGGTTGTAGGACACCGGGCTGCCGAGTTCGTCGATGTGCTGCAGGGTGAGCTCGGTGGGGGTGGGCGCGCCGTTGAAGAAGCGCCACTCGTTGAAGGTGCCGTCCGGGCCGCCCTCGCCGCTGGCGCCGTTGTCGGAGACGGCGACGATGATGGTGTTGTCGAGCTCGCCGGCGGACTCCAGGAAGTCGAGCACCCGGCCGAGTTGGTCGTCGCTGTAGGAGACGTAGCCGGCGAAGACCTCGGCCATCCGGGTGAAAAGGCGCTGCTCGTCGGTGCTGAGGCCGTCCCAGGGACGGACCACGTCGAGCGCCGGCCAGGGCTGCCCGTCGGGGCCGGTCGCGCCGGGTTCGCCGTGCGGGTTGATCGGGGACAGCTCGGTGTCCTCGGGGAGGATGCCGAGCTCCTTCTGCCGGCGCAGGATCCCGGGCCGGATCGCCTCGTAGCCCTCGTCGAAGACGCCCTTGTAGCGGTCCGCCCACTCCTGGGCCACGTGGTGCGGGGAGTGGGCGGCGTCGAGGGAGAGGTACATGAAGAAGGGCTTGTCCGGGTCGACCGCCTTGGCGTCCCGGATGAAGCTGATCGCCTTGTCGGACAGGTCCTTGGCGATGTGGTAGCCCTCCTCCGGGGTCGCCGGGGGCTCGACGGAGTGGTTGTCGTGGATCAGGTCCGGGTACCAGCCACTGGACTCGCCGCCGAGGAAGCCGTAGAAGCGCTCGAAGCCGCGGCCCAGGGGCCAGCGCCCCTTGTACGCGGCCATGCTGGTCTCCTCACCGGGGGTGAGGTGCCACTTGCCGAGGCAGTAGGTGTTGTAGCCGCGCTCGGCCAGGACCTCGGAGAGCAGGCCGTTCTCGAACGGGATGCGGGTGGAGATGCCGGGGAATCCGGCGCTGAACTCGGCGATCGTCGCCATCCCGTTCGAGGTGGCGTTGCGGCCGGTCAGCAGCGACGCCCGGCTCGGTGAACACAGGGCGGTGGTGTGGAAGTTGGTGTACTTCACGCCCAGGTCGGCGATCCGGGTCATCGTCGGCGTCCGCACCGGTCCGCCGAAGCAGTCCATGGTGGCGTAGCCGATGTCGTCCCAGGCGATCACCAGGACGTTCGGAGCCCCCTCGGGCGCCTTCGGCGCCAGGTACGGCTCCCAGTCCGGTTCCGAGTCGCGGATGTCGAGTGCGATCTTCCCCTTGAAGCGCTTCACGCCGGTCCTCTCCGGTAGGCCCACTGGACGCACTGCCGCGGCCGCTCCTGGGCGGCGGCCGGCCGGCGCACCGGGAGACCCGCCCCGGGCCCGGCCGTGCGTGGGACACCTGCGCCCGACCGTAGGCAGGCGCCGCACCACCCGCACCGGTAGTGGTCCGTCCGGATGAACGGACGGGGTCAGCGCACCACGCAGCGGAAGCCCAGGTGGCAGGTGGCGGTGTCCTCGGTCTGCCCCTGCCGCGCGGCGGGGCGGTAGCGCAGGCAGTAGTTGGGCGCGCACAGGTGCGAGCCGCCCTTGACCGTCCGCCGGGGGAAGGGCTCCGCCGGCGGTACGGCCGGGTCCGGCTGCGGGGCGCGGGGGTTGCGGGGCGCGCAGCAGGCGGCGGGCGCGGGATCCGGGTGGCGGGCGGTGTAGTGGTCCGCCGTCCACTCCCAGACGTTGCCCGCCATGTCGTACAGGCCGTACCCGTTGTGCGGGTAGCTGCCGACCGGGGTGGTGCCGGGTGCGGCGTTCAGTTTCCCGGCCGGCTCGAACTCCCACGGGAACCGGCCGTGCCAGGTGTTCGCCATCCGGCGGCCCTTCGGGCTGAAGTCGTCGCCCCAGGGGAAGACGGCCCCCGCGAGGCCGCCGCGGGCGGCGAACTCCCACTCCGCCTCGGTCGGCAGGTCCTTGCCCGCCCAGGCCGCGTACGCGGCGGCGTCCTCGAAGGAGACCTGGGTGACCGGATGCCGCTCCCGGCCGTCCGAGGTGCTGCCCCCGCCGTACGGGCGGCGCCAGGACGCGCCGGGCGCGTAGCTCCACCAGCGGCGCCAGTCGTCCAGGTCCACCGGACCGGGCGTCCTGCGGAAGACCAGCGCCCCCGGTACCAGGTCGGCCGGGTCCGCCCCCGGATAGTCGCCGGGCGCCGGCGGCCGCTCGGCCACCGTCACGTAGCCCGTCGCCTTCACGAACCGGCGGAAGGCCGCCACGGTCACCGGGTGCTCGTCCATCCAGAACCCGTCCACCGACACCCGGTGGACCGGGCGCTCCTCCGGGTAGAAGTCCTCGGAGCCCATCAGGAAGGAACCCCCGGGGATCCGCACCATCCCCCGGGCGGGCGCCGGCGGTTCGAGCCGCACAGATGTCGTCACGACACCGACAGTGCACCACCGCGACCGGTCCCCGTCCGGTGACACGCCCCGGAAAGCGCTTTCGGAACCGCGGACCGGCGGTGCGGCCC
>NZ_JBHUWH010000639.1:0-3545 GCF_042670125.1 Kitasatospora sp. NPDC057198
GTTTTGGTTTGTGGTGGTCTGTTTTTTGTTTTTATGTTAACGGCCGGGGCAACACGGGCCGCGGTCCACCCCCGCGGGGCTCGAGCTCGGGCGGCGGGGCCCACCCGGAACGAGGAACCGCCATGTCCAGCAACACCCCCCACTTCAACCTCCAGCCCGGCGACCTCGCCGACCTCGTCGCCGACGCCTACGGCTACGAACCTGCCGGTCACGTCGTCCTGGCCGCCTTCGGCACCAAGCTCAGCCTGTTCGACATCGCGTACGAGCAGGACCCCGACACGTGGCCGGACCTCGCCGCCGACTTCATCGGCATCGTCGCCCACCGCCTGCGCGCCCTCGGCCAGGACCCCCGCGAGGTGCTCCTGCTCGTCTACGCCCACCCCGGCGACGGGCCCGAGGCCATTGAGAAGCACACCCTGCTCGGGCGGCGGCTGGTCCTCGCCTGCGGCAACCACAGCCTGCCCGTCGGCGGGCGGCAGTTCGCCACCCCCACCCACTGGTGGAGCCTGCCCGGCTTCATGCCCTCCGACGGGCCCGGCCTCGGCTCCGTCCGGCTGCGCGGCGCCGCCCTCGCCCAGGCCGCCGCGGCTTCCTCGCCCGCCGACACCCGCCGCGAGCTGATGGAGCGGGCGTACATCGACTTCACGGATGAGCTGTCCGTCCACGGCCGCGACGGCCTCCTCGACCGCCTATTGCTGTTCGTCGCGGACCTGCTGGCCGGCGGCCAGGATCTCGAGGAACTGCCGGACCAGCAACTCGCCCGGCTGCTCCTCGCCACCCAGAACGGCACCTTCCGGTACCGGGCCGCCCTGCGCTTCGAGCCCGAGGAGGTGAAGCGGGCGCGGCGGCTGTGGCAGCGCGTCGCCGACCTGTGCACCGGCGAGCACGCCCAGTACGCGGCCGGACCGCTGACCCTGCTCGGCATCGCGGCACTGCTCGACGGCGACTGCCAGGAGGCGAGCGAGCACCTGCGCCGGGCCGTCCAGTCGAGGCCGGACGCGGAGGACGCGGCCTCGGGGCTGCTGTGCGCGGAGTTCGCCGTCCTCGCGCACCGGTTCGGGGTGCCGCTGGACGTGCCGGACGAGCTGCGCCGGCACCTGCGAGCCGACCGCCCGCTGTAGTCGCGCCCGCTCATCCGGCCCCGGGGTGGCGGCCCGTTCCGCCGCCGCCCCGGGGCTGACGGCGTTGCAGGGGAGTGGAATTGGGGTGTGCCCAACCCCCCCCACGCCTGCAAATAGACTTGAGTCAAGAAAGAAGACGAAAGTCTTCTGTGGATGCCGACCCGGGCCGCGAACCCGGGTACACCCTGATAGGACGCCATGAGCGACGACACGAACGTGATGAACGGCCCCGAGAGCCTCGTCCACATCCTGCCGCACCTGTTCGGCTACCACCCTGAAGCGGCCCTGGTCATCTCCGGCCTCGCCCCCGACGGCGAACCCGTCCACTTCACCCGCGCCGACCTGCCCGCCGACACGAGCGACTGGCCGATGGCCGTCCGGGACCTGCTCGCCTTCCAGCAGGACAAGGTCGCCAGGGGCACGGAGACCGTCAACGGGCTCGTGGCCTGGATCTGCCCCGACCTGACCGACCCCCTCTACGGTGAGCGGTCCATGGCCCGCCACCGCCCCCTCGCCGGACTCCTCGGCGTGGCCGCCGCGACTCACCACGCCGACCTCCTGGAAGTCGTCTACGTCACCCGGGACCGGTACTGGCTGATGTCCACCGACGCCTTCAGCGAAGGCCGCCCGATCTCCCCGCCGCCCGCCGAGTACGACGCGACCGCGTTCCCGCGCAGCAGCGACGTCCGCGCAACGCTCGCCCAGGTCACCGGCGACCGCGCCATCGCCGGGGCCGTCGAGAACGTGCTCAAGGACGTCGAGCGCCAGATGCGCACCGACGGGCACGGGGCGGTCGCCGCCGACGCCGCCGCCCTTCTCGACCGCACCATCCGCGCCCTGGTCGACCGGACCACCACCATCGAGCAGATCCCGGACGACACCGCCGCCCGGCTTCTGATCGGCCTGCAGTACTCCCACGTCGCTGGGATCGCCCTGGAGTACTGCGAGGACCACGAACTGCCCGCCGCCCGGGGCCTGTGGCTCCACCTCGCCCGCCTGTGCCCCACCGAGGTCGACTGGTGCGCCATCGAGCCGACCGTCCTGTACGCGGCCACCTCCTGGGGACTCGGGCACAGGGGCACCGCCCGGCTCGCCCTGCACACCGCCGTCCGCATCCCCGGCGACTACTACCTGATCAACCTGCTCTCGCACGCGATGAACGTCGAACACAGCTACGAGGACTTCCGCAAGCGCCTGCGCGACAGCCGCGCCAGCCGGGGCCGCACCGTCACGGGCTGACCACCCACCGCCGGGGCCGCCACCGGGCGGCCCCGGCCACCCCTCCGCCAGACCGCGAACGGAAGAGACCTCATGATCCTCGACATCCCTCCTTCGACCTGACCGACCCGCACGCGGCCGTCGAAGCCCTGCCCTACATCCTCAGCTACCAGCCCGACGACCCCAACGGCACGATCCTGTACGTCGCCTGCGACGCGAAGAGGCGGCTCCCCCTCTCCAGCCAACGCGTCACGCTCCCGCTGGCGAACCAGGACGAGACGGTCAGCGACCTGACCCACGAGACCCTGGAGGAGCTGGCCGACCGGGAAGTCGAATCGGGCGGGGTGCTGATCTACCTGTGCACCGGACAGGTCGCCAAGAGCGGCGGGAACGCCGCGATGCGCCAGTACCGCAAGCTCGCCGACGCCCTCGCCGCCAGCGCCGAACAGCATGGGCTGACCGTGCTGGACGTGCTGTGCGTCTCCCCGTCGCACTGGTGGTCCTACCGCAGTTCCAATCCCGCGTTCCGGGATGAGGGCATGCCCGTCAGCGGCCCCCTCCAGCCCGGCGTCCTGACCATGCGTGCCATCGCCCACGGCGTGCCCGTGCCGCCCAGCGAGGCCGCCATCCTTGCTGCCGTTGCCCCGGCTTCCGCCGTCGATGCCGACACCTGCAACACGGCGTTGCTGACGGCCGCGCAGCAGCGCGCCGCCCGGGGCCGCAAGGCCGGCATCGACGCCGAGTTCCACCGCCTGTGCGGCGTGATCGACCGGTTGCTGTGCAACGGGGGCGACGGCACCCCGCTGAACCTCTCCCCAGTCGAGGCCGCCGAACTGCTCCTCGGGCTGCGCGACAAGAAGCTGCGAGACCGTGGGGCGGAGTACACGGAGCCGCAGGAGCTCAAGCGGGCCCGTGAGCTATGGTCCCTGCTCGCCCGCCACTGCGCCACCAATCGCACCGTCCTGGCCGCCGCGCCCATCACCCTCGCGGCAATCGCCGCTGCCGCCGCCGGGGAACTGGCGGCCTGCCGCGTCCTCCTCGACCGGGCCCTGGAGGTGGACCCGGACTACGTGCTCGCCGAATTGCTCCAGGAGGCGATACGGAGGGGCCTGGGCATCGACCCCCTGCTCCAGACCATCAGGGAGGAGCGCCGCAGCCGCAACGGCTGACGGACCTCCGGGGCGGGCCGCAGAGCCCGCCCCGGAC
>NZ_JBHUWH010000640.1:0-3535 GCF_042670125.1 Kitasatospora sp. NPDC057198
GGCACCGCCGTTCACTCGGTGAGGTCGAGGGCGGCGCCGACGATGCTGTCCGTGTCGATCCCGTGGTGGCGGTAGACCTCCTCCAGCGAGCCCGACTGCCCGAAGCGGGTGACGCCCAGCCTGCGGGACGGGACGCGGTGGAGGTTGGCGAGGAAGGCGAGGGTGTGCGGATGTCCGTCCAGGACGGTGACCAGCGGCGTGGCCCGCTCGGCCGGGAAGACCTGGTCCAGGATCCAGTCGGGCGCCTCGCCGTGCCCGGCCCGCGCGTCGAGGGCCCGGTAGAGGAGTCCGGGGCTGGTCACGCACACCACGTCCGCCGGGACGCCGAGTCCCTGGAGGCGGTCCGCGGCGGCCAGCGCCTCGGTCACCACGGCGCCCATGGCGGCGATGGTGACCCGGGCGCCCGGAGTCCTGCGCAGCGGGTAGGCACCGGCGACGACCTGGCGGCGGCGGCGCTCCCGGGCCGCCGGATCGGCGGGGACCTGCGCGAGGGCCTGGTCGACGGGACGGGTGGACAGCCGCAGGTAGGCGGAGCCGCCGTCGGGCCGGCCGAGGCGGGCGAGGGCGGCCAGCAGCGTCCACTCGGTGTCCAGGGCGAACGCGGGCTCCCAGGTCGTGCAGCCGGGCTGCTCGATGCCCAGCGACGGCGTGGTGATCGACTGGTGCGCCCCGCCCTCGGGGGCCAGCGTGACACCGGACGGGGTGCCGACCAGGATCGACTGGCCGCCCGCGTAGATGCCGAACGACCAGGGTTCCAGGGCCCGTTGGACGAAGGGGTCGTAGAGCACCCCGATGGGCAGCAGCGGTTCGCCCCAGCGGCTCCAGGTCGCGCCGAGTTCGCCGAGCAGGCCGACCAGGTTGGTCTCGGCGATGCCCAGTTCGATGTGCTGGCCGGTCGGCCGCTCGCGCCAGTGCAGGACGGTCTCGGCGTCGTCGGCGAACCAGTCCACCCGTTCCGTGGGCGACCAGACGCCGACCTTGTTGACCCATCCGCCCAGGTTGGTCGACGAGCTGACGTCGGGGCTGACCGTCACGATCCGCCGCGCGGCCCCGGGCGCGCTGCGGGTCAGGTCGAGCAGGGCCCGTCCCAGCGCGGCCTGGGTGGTCGCCGTGCCCGTCGGCGTGCGTCCGATGTCGGAGGGGACGGCCGGGGGGCGCGTGGCGGGGACGGCCTCCCGGCGCAGCCGCGCCGCGGCCCGCTCGCACAGGCGGGCGGCGGCCGAGTCCGCGGCGAAGCCCCGCCAGGGGTCCGCGGGGTCGGTGCCGACCCGGTCGGCCAGCTCCCGCATCTGGTCGTCCGTCAGCAGGGAGGAGTGGTTCTGCGGGTGGCCCTGGACCGGCAGGCCGTACCCCTTGACCGTGTAGGCGAGGATCACCGTGGGCCGGTGGTCGTCCACCTGGTGCAGCGCGGCGTCGAGGGCCGGCAGGTCGTGGCCGCCCAGGTTGCGGAGCGCCGCCAGCAGGGTGGCGTCGTCGGTCTCCGCCAGCAGTCCGGTGATCGCCGGGCCCTCGGGGCCCGCTCCGGGCAGCCGGTCGCGCAGCTCTGTCGCCGGGCAGCGCAGCAGGCGCTGGTACTCGGGGTTGGACATGGCGTCGAGCCGGGCCCGCAGGGCGTGGCCGCCGGGGCGGGCGAACAGCTCCTCCAGGAGGGCGCCGTACTTGAGGGTGAGGACCTGCCATCCGGCGGCGGCGAACATGCCGCGCAGGCGGTCGGCCGCGATGTTCGGCACGACGCGGTCCAGGGACTGCCGGTTGAGGTCGACGATCCAGACCAGCTCGCCGAGGTCGGCGACCTGCGGGTCCAGGACGGCCTCCCACACCGCCCCCTCGTCCAGCTCCGCGTCGCCCACCAGTGCGTACTGCCGGCCCGCGAAGCCGCTGCCGGTGCTCCCGGTCGCGTACCGGCGCGCCAGGGCCCCCCAGATCGTCGCGGTGGCGCCGATGCCCACCGAGCCGGTGGAGTAGTCGACCGGATCGGGGTCCTTGGAGCGGCTCGGGTAGCTCTGCAGGCCGCCGAAGGCCCGCAGGGTGGGCAGGTGGGAGGCGTCCAGCTCGCCGAGCAGGTGGTTGATCGCGTGCAGGACCGGCGAGGCGTGCGGCTTGACCGAGACGCGGTCCTCGGGGCGCAGGTGCCGGAACCACAGCGTCGTCATGATCGACACCATCGAGGCGCAGGACGCCTGGTGGCCGCCGACCTTGAGCCCGGACGGGTTGGGGCGCACCCGGTTGGCGTGGTGCACGATCGCGCTGGACAGCCACAGCACGCGGTCCTCGATCTCGTGCAGCACCTCGGGGGCGGCGTCGGGGGTCGTGTCCGTGGTCCGCCGGGGGGCGGCTGGTGCGGTGGTCATGACGAAACGGTCTCCTCGCGCTCGGCACCTGCGGCGCGCGCACGTGCGGCCGGCGGTGACTGGGGCGTTCCACGGCGGCGTGCGACGCGCGCCGGGCGCTCCCCGGCGTGCCTCCGGGCCGGCCCACGGCCGTGTCACGGTCGGCGGCGCGCGGCCAGGGGCGGATCCTCTGCCGGGGGCGGTTCGCTGCGGACGAGGAGACCATCCGGCCTGGTCGCCGCACAAGAAGACGCCGCGAAATGACGCAGAATGCCCAATACCCCGTTCCCTCACCCCCGGAAGGCGTGCACCGTGCCCAGTCAACCGCCCCCTCGTCCCCGGAAGGTCCGCGCCGGATCCGGCCCCGAACGGATCGACCCCACCGACGCCCGGCTGCTCGTGGCGCTCTGCGACCACCCCCGCGCCACCACGGTGGCGCTCGCCGAGGCGAGCGGACTGAGCCGCAACACCGTCCAGGTGCGGCTGGCGGCGCTGGAGCGCACCGGGGCCGTCGGCTCCTTCGAGCGGTGCGTCGACCCCGCGGCCCTGGGGTACCCGCTGGCCGCGTTCGTGACCGTCCGGGTGGCCCAGCGCCGGTTGGACGAGGTGGCGCGGGCGCTGGCGGCGGTCCCCGAGGTGGTCCAGGCGCACGGGCTGTCCGGTGACACCGACCTCCTGGTGCAGGTGGTGGCGGTGGACGCCGAGGACCTGTACCGGGTGGCCGGGCAGATCCTGGAGATCCCGGGGGTGGAGCGCACGAGCACCTCGCTCGTGATGCGCCCGCTGGTCCCGTACCGGCTCGCTCCGCTGCTGCGCCGGGCCGCCGACTGAGCGCGCGGCCGGACCGCGCCCCATGCTCCGGCCGAAGAATTCGTGCCCCGAACGCTTGCTGTTATCACATATAGCGCCCTACGGTGGCACCAGCGCCGCGGCCGACACGGGAGCGCCGGACCACCCGGCACCGCCGCCTCGGACACCGTCGGCCGCGGGTCGAACCGCCGGCCCGGCCGACCGCCTCGGAGCCGGGCCCACCACCGGAACACAGGAGCAGCACCGTGCGCATCGCCAACCTCTCCGGCCGCCTGGTCCTCGTCGTCGACGGCCTTGCCCTCGACCTCGAGCGGGCCAGCGGCGGCGGCGTCGCCTCCGACCCGCAGGCCGGCTACCAGCGGTGGGGGGGGTTCCGCCCGTGGGCGGCGCCGGGC
>NZ_JBHUWH010000641.1:0-3521 GCF_042670125.1 Kitasatospora sp. NPDC057198
AAGCGTCGAAGACGGCCTTGTTGCCCTCGGGCTTGTCGCTGACGAGCTGCGTGTGCAGGTAGCTCTGCTCTCGTCCCTTCGGACCGGGGATGTCAGTCGTCTCGCACGCGCCGGAGCGCAGCCGCCCGGCGGACGCCTCCGACTGGGAGCCACCGAGCAGGGTGCGCCTGACGTCGAGGTCGTAGGAGAGGACCTTCCGCTCGGCCTCCGCCCTGGTGATGGTCGGCTGCAACTGCTCCTCGGTGAGCCCGCAGGAGACCAGCGACAAGGCCGCGAGGGGAACAGCGATCAGTCTCAGCATCGCGTAGCCCACCGTGGTACTGCCGCAGCTGTGTCCGATGACGGTCTGCCTCGCGGGCTCGCCCTCGTGCGTCGTCCGTAGATCCGGTCTCGAAGGAGTGGAGCCGGCCCTCCGCGTGCAGCGCGAACACATCGGACGCCGTTTCCGGCCCGGCCGTCTTTCGTCCGGGTGAACGGCCAAACCGCCGCTGCCCCCACCGTCCACCGGTTCGATTCGCCCCATCATGCCCCCCATGAGTTCAGCGATGTGTGTACTTGTCGTGCGGATGCGCGGTCACGCTAGCGGGGGAAGGGGGCGGCTGTGGTGGGAACGTGTGCATCCGATTCGATTCGGTGCGGCGAAGCCGGAGCGGGCGGATCGGACGAGCTGACGCTTCGTCAAGGTCCGGTAAAGGAGGGCGAGTCGGGGACGGGACGGATCGCTCCGGCGCGGATCCTCGGGTTGTGATTCGTCTCACGTGGGGCCGGGGGTGGTGCGTGAGGGGATTTGTCCGCACGTAGGGCCCGGATCGGACCGGTGCGGGGCGATGAGTGGTCCACTTCTGCGGCGAACTTCCCTGAACTATGGTCGGATTGTGCTTCGGACCGCCGATGGTGCCGGTCCGTTCGTCCTGGACCTGGTGGCATCGACGCGGACTGCACGGGAGCCATCCGGGGAAGGTAGTGCGCGGACGTCGGACCACGGCCGGTGTCGGCAGCGCACACCAGGGGGCGCAGTAGCCGTTCGGGTGCCCGGGACGGGGTGCCTCGGGGGAGGTTTGGCATGTCGGAGCAGGATCAGTTGGCGGGGCGGGTGCCGGTCGCGGCGTTCGGGAGGTCCGCGGTGGACGTGGTGCCGGAGCAGCGCGGGCCCGACGAGCGGGAGCGGTACGGCTTCTCCGGCGGCGAGCGTCCGGACGGGGCGGGGCGCGGCGCGGGTTCGCGACTGCGGGTGGACGCCCGGCGGAACCTGGAGAGCGTGCTGCGGGCCGCCCGCGAGGTGTTCGGCGAACTCGGTTACGGGGCGCCGATGGAGGAGGTCGCCCGGCGGGCCGGGGTCGGCGTCGGCACCGTGTACCGGCGCTTCCCGAGCAAGGAGGTGCTGGTCCAGCGGATCGCCTCCGAGGAGGTCTCCTGGCTGACCGCGCAGGCCCGGGAGTCGCTGTACGGCGGCCTGACCGGCCCGTGGGACGCGCTGGCCGACTTCCTGCAGCGGGCGGCGGCCTCGGGCGCGGGGCGGCTGCTGCCGCCGGAGGCGTTCCGGTACGCCGAGGAGATCGGCCGGGTGCCCGAGCAGCGCGGCACCGAGCTGCGGGCGTTCGGCGGTGCGCCGGTGTCCGAGGGCGAGCAGGGCGCCGATCCGCGGCTGCTGCTGCAACTGCTGGCGGCGCTGGTGGCCCGGGCGGGCGCGGCCGGGGAGTTGCGCCCCGGGGTGACGGTGGCCGATGTGGTGCTGGTGCTGACCGCGGCGGTGCCGGTGCACGCCTCGGCGGCCGTCCCGGTCAAGGAGGGCGAGCCCGAGGGCGGGGCGGGGCACCGGCTGCTGCAGATCCTGTTGCAGGGGCTGCGCGCGGCCTGACCGGCAGCGCCGGACGGGGAGTTGACGCACCGTACGGGCGGGCCGTCGCGGGGGTGGTCCCGGGCCGGCCGGAGCGCACCGTTCGGGTGAACGGGAGGGCTCCGGGCGCACGGGTCGGAGCAGAAGCGGCGCGGAACGTTCCGGGTACGCGCGGTGCCCGCGCCGCCGGGGGACCGAACACTTCCGCGAGCGGCAGCCCGGACGAGTGGGCCGCGGCGGACCCGGCTACCGGTGGTCGCTGCGCTATGCCATTCTTTGCCCGTGGTTGGAGCCATTGTTCCGTTGCGCAGCGTGACCGCCGTCGACTCCGAGGGGCGGCCCCTGTCGCGCGCCGCGCGCCGGGTCGGTGCCCGGTGAACCCGGAAGAGCAGGGCGACGCGGTCGAGTTCGGCTCCGGCCTGGAGGCCCCCGGCCAGGTGCCGGACCAGGGCGGCAGCCCGGCCCGGGAGTCGCTGAGCGGCCGGGTGCCCGGCCAGGCCCCGGCCGGCCGGGGCGGCGTGGCCCCCGAGGCGTTCATCGGCGAGGAGCTCCCGGTGCGCGCCGTGGTGCCCGCCCCCGCCGACCCGGTGGACGGCGAACGCCCGCCATCCGACGCGGAGTTGACGGCCCGGGTGCGGGCCGGGGACGACGCCGCGTACGAGGAGATCTACCGCCGGCACGCGGACGCCGTCCGCCGCTACGCCCGCACCTGCTGCCGGGACAGCTTCACCGCGGAGGACCTGGCGGGCGAGGTGTTCGCCCGCACCCTGCAGGCGCTCAAGGCCGGCAAGGGGCCCGAGTTCGCCGTCCGGGCCTACCTGTTGACGGCGGTGCGCAACGTGGCGGCCGCCTGGGCCCGCTCGGACCGGCGCGAGCAGCTGATCGACGACTTCACCGGCTTCGCCGAAACCTCCGCCGCCACCGTCGAGTTCGACCTCGCCGACCCGGGCGCGGACGCCTGGGCGCTGGCCCTGGCCGACCAGCGGATGGTGATGCGCGCGTACGCCGAACTGCCCGAGGACGACCGGGTGGTGCTCTGGCACACCGAGGTCGAGCGGGAGTCGCCGAAGACCGTGGCGGTGATGCTCGGCAAGACCGCCAACGCCACCGCCGTCCAGGCCCACCGGGCCCGCGACCGGCTGGCCGCCGCGTTCCTGCAGGCGCACGTGTCGGGCAGCCAGGAGTCCGGCTGCGCCGGGTACGCCAGCCGGCTCGGCGCGTACGCCCGCGGCTCGCTGCGCAAGCGCGCCTCGGCGGAGGTCGGCAAGCACGTCCAGGACTGCGCCCGCTGCACCGCCGCGTACCTGGAGCTCGCCGACATCAACCACGGCCTGCGGGCCGTGCTGCCCGGCGGCGCGCTGCTCTGGGTCGGCACCGGCTGGTTCACCGTCGCGGCCGCGGCGGTCGGCGGGGTCGCCGTCACCGGCGCGGTCGCGGGCGGGGCGGCGGTGGCCGGCGGGGCCGCGGCGGGCACCTCCGCGGGTACGGCGGGAGCGGCGGGTACGGCAGGAGCAGCGGGTACGGCAGGAGCAGCGGGGGCCGGGGCGGCCGGGGGCGCCGGTTCGTCCGGCGGCGGGGCCGCGGCGGTGGCCGGGGAAGGGCTCGGCACCGCGGCGAAGGCCGGCATCGCGGCCGGCATCGCCGTCGTCGCGGCGGCGGTCGCCGCGTTCGCGCTCACCGGCTC
>NZ_JBHUWH010000642.1:0-3521 GCF_042670125.1 Kitasatospora sp. NPDC057198
GGCCGGTCGGTCGGGGTGCGGGCCGTCCGTCCGTGGGGGCGTTCCGCTCCGGCGTCCGCCGGGCGTCCGCGGGCCGTGCCGGGGACGGCCGGGGACGCCCGGGATGGCCGGATCCGACAGAACGGTGTCATTGCGGACACCGTCCGGGGCGGCCGAGGATGGGGGCATGTCCAGCAGCCGCCGCGTGGTGATCGCGGTCTTCCCGGACGTCGACCTGCTCGACGTCACCGGCCCGGCCGAGGTGTTCGCCCTGGCCGGGCGGGAGAGCCGTGGCCGGGCCGGGTACCGGGTGGAACTGGCCGGGCCGGCGGAAGGCCTGGTCCGCACCTCGGCCGGAGTCCGGCTGGCGGTCGACCTGACGTTCGACCAGGTCGTCGGGGCCGTCGACACCCTGCTGGTGCCGGGCGCGGTCGAGCCCGGGGCGAACGGGGCGAACGGGGTGGACGGAGCGGACGGGGCGGGGCCCCGGGCGCGGATCGACCGGGAGGTGGTCGCCTGGGTGGAACGGCTCGCGCCCTCCGCCCGGCGGGTCGCCTCGGTCTGCGTCGGCGCGCACCTGCTGGCCGCCGCCGGGCTGCTCGACGGCCGGCGCGCCACCACCCACTGGTCGACGGCGGCGCAACTCGCCGCCGACCACCCGGAAGTGACGGTCGACCCGGACCCGATCTTCGTCCGGTCCGGGAAGATCTGGACCGGCGCCGGGATCAGCGCCTGCATGGACCTCGCCCTCGCCCTGGTCGCCGAGGACCACGGCGAGGAACTGGCGATGGCCGTCGCCCGGCAACTGGTGATGTACCTCAAGCGGCAGGGCGGCCAGAGCCAGTTCTCCGTCCCGCTCAGCACCCCGCCCACCACCCGCCGGGACATCGACGACCTGCGCCTGCACATCGCCGAGCACCCGGACGCCGACCTCTCCGCGGCCGCGCTGGCCGCCCGGATGTGCCTCAGCGAACGCCACTTCGCCCGGGTGTTCCGGCAGGAGACGGGCACCACCCCGGCGGCGTACGTCGAAGCGGTCCGGCTGGAGGCCGCCCGGCGGCTGCTCGAGGGCACCGACCGGCCGCTCGACCAGGTCGCCGCCGCCAGCGGCCTCGGCTCCGTCGAGACCCTGCACCGCACGCTGCGCCGCCGCCTCGGCACCACACCGGCCGCGTACCGCAAGCGATTCCGGGTGACGAGCGGCCCGTAGCCGCCCGTTCACGTCCTTGATCCGCACCACCGTCAGGAGATTAGTGTCATGAGCATGAATGAAGCGTCCAGCACGCTGCGCACCGTGATCGGGCTGGACGACACGCCGCCCCGCCTCGCGGAGTCGACGCTGGTGCTGATCGACTACCAGAACACCTACCGGGAGGGCGTCATGGCGCTGGAGGGCGCCGAGGAGGCGCTCGCGGCCGGGGCCCGGCTGCTGGCGGCGGCCCGGGCGGCCGGCGCCCCGGTGGTGCACGTGGTCAACGACGGCGGGCCGGGAACGCCGTACGACGTCCGGGCCGAGATCGGGGCGATCAGCCCGCAGGTCGCGCCGCTGGCGGGGGAGCCGGTGGTGGTGAAGACCTTCCCGGACGCGTTCCACGGCACCGAACTGGCGAAGGTGCTGGCCGCCGCGGACCGGGAGGGGCCGCGGCGGGGCCTGGTGCTGGCCGGGTTCATGACGCACATGTGCGTGGCGTTCACCGCCCAGGGCGCGTTCCGCGAGGGGTGGCGGCCCGCGGTGGTCGCCGAGGCGTGCGCAACCCGCGCGCTGCCCGGACCGGACGGCCGGACCGTACCGGCGGCGCAGCTGCACGCCGCGGCGCTGGCGACCGTCGGAGACCTGTACGGGACGGTGCTGGCCGAGGTCGCCGACCTCACCGGGCCGGTTCCGGCGCGGTAGCGGTCGGCGGGCTCGTCGCACCGGGCGGAGTCCAGCGGCCGGTCCGCCCCGGGAGCGTCCGAGTGTCCGTGTCAGTGGCCGCGCCTACTGTCCTCCCGGGCCGGTCCGGCGGCCGTCACGTACGAGGGGGAACGGATGAACGAGGCAGGGGACGTACGGGAGGCGTGGGCCCGGGTGACCGCGTGGCTCGAACGGAACGACCCCGCGGTCCTCGCCGCCCTCGGCGCTCCGGGCAGCGAGGAGGCCCTCGACCGGGCCGAACTGCGCATGGGCCTGGAGCTCCCGGCGCAGGTGCGGCAGTGGCTCCTGCTGAACGACGTGGACGCCGGCGGAGGCACCGACCGCCGGGTCGGCCAGGTGCGGCGGGGGTGCCTGCTGCCCGGTCTGGGCGGACACCTCCTGCTCGGCCTGGCGGACATGCAGCGGGTCCACCTCGGCAAGACGGACGCGGCGCGGAGCGCGCCCTCCACGGACCCCGACCACCCGCTCTGGCGCCGGGAGTGGCTGCCCCTCGTCGCCGAGCACGACGCCCTCCACGGGACGTTCCTGAACACGGCCGACGGGACGGTCGGGACGTGGGGCGAGGCGGACGTGCCGCAGGAGGGCGAGTATGCCTCGCTGGCCGCCTTCTTCCACCGGACGGCGGACCTGCTGGAAGGAGTGAGCACCGGAGACTGGAGCGGCCCCGGCGCCCGTGCCCGGCGCGCCCCGCGCCGGGCACTGCGCCCGGACCCCGAGGGGGTGCGCCGATGGGCCCGGGGGCTGGAGCGACCGGAACCGCACCGGTTCGCCGGCGAGCCGGAGCCGTTCTGACCGCACCGATCCGTCGGCTCCGGGCCCGCACCGAGTGACCACCTGTCAGACGGCCCCGGGCTCAGCCGGGCTCAGCTGGGCTCAGCCGGGCTCAGCTGGGCTCAGCCGGGCTCCGGCGGGCTCAGCGGCCGGGGGACAGCCGCCCGGCGCCGTAGTGCCGCTGGGCGTAGGCGGCCGCGGTGGTGGCCGCGCCGAGGGTGAGCCAGCCGAGCGGGCCGGTGGCCAGGACGGCGCCGGTGAGCAGCAGCGGGCCGGCGGCCTTCTCGGTGGAGTGGGCCATGCCCGCCACGCCGAGGTACTCGGGACGGGCCCGCTCGGGGGCGAGGGCCACCGACAGCTCCCAGGAGACCACCGAGCGGACCAGCTCGGCCAGCGTCACCAGCACCGCGGCGAGCAGCAGCAGCGCCGAGGCGGCCGGCACCCCCGTCCGGTGGGCCAGGGCCGCCGCCGCGCAGCAGCCGAGGATCGCGAACCCGTACAGCGGGACCACCCGGACCGCCTGGTGGGGGGTGCGCACCAGGGCGGAGACCCGCAGCTGGGCGAGGACCACGACGACGGTGTTGATCGCCAGGAACGCCGGGATCAGGGCGTGCGGGGCGCGGGTGGAGTGGATCAGCCACAGCGGCAGGCCCACGTTGAGGATCGCGTCGTCGATGGTGAGCACCGCGTCCAGGGCGACGAAGCGCAGGTAGCCGGCGTCCCGCCAGGGGCTGGGATGGGGCCCGCGGTCCGGGGCGGCGGGCCGTTCGGCGGCCCCGGACCGGCGCGGCTCGTGCAGGGAGGCGACCAGGGCGGCCGCGACCAGGAAGGAGAGCACGTCGGCGACCACCAGCGC
>NZ_JBHUWH010000643.1:0-3519 GCF_042670125.1 Kitasatospora sp. NPDC057198
CAAGTACATCCAGTACGAGGGCTTCCGGCCGGCACGCCGATAGCACGCACCGGACGCCGCTCCTTCACGGCAAAGGTTGCCTGACGCGGCACTAGGGGAGTGTGCGGGGCCGGGCGGACTCGCGAGGGGATCGTTCCGATTTCGAAACGCCCGGCGGCTCAGCGGCCGGCCAGCGCGTCCGCGGACTTGGACCAGTTGTCGCGCAGCTTGGTGAGGTAGGAACTGGCCTCGGGGCCGGGCTTGGTGCCGCGGGCGAAGGCGAGCATGTTGCCCGCGCCGGTGTTGTAGCCCAGCGCCATCAGCTCGTCGCGGGTCAGCGAGGTGGCGGGGTGGGCGGGCAGTTGGGCGCCCAGGTCGTGCAGGTACCAGGCGGCGGCGCGGACGGCCAGCCCCGGGTCGTCCGGCAGGTCCTCCCACGGACGGTCGGCGAAGGGGCGGCCCCGGCGGGTCTCCTCGTAGGCGGCGCGGTGCATGTTGGCCACGCCGAACGAGGCGCCGGGCTTCATCTTCTGCCAGCTGCGCTCGACGTCCGGCCCGTGCGGCTTGTACGCCTCGTTGAACAGCACCGCCATCACCAGCTGCGGGTTCACCCCGGCCTCGGCCGCGTACCGCTTCACCTCGGGGGCGAAGCGCGGCGGCGAGTAGTCGTCCAGCTGCCCCGTGGCGGCGGGCGCGGGCGAGGGCGAACCGGCGGGGGAGGAGCCGGGGCCGGCGGCGGGGGCGGAACTCGCGGCCGGGGCGGCGGCGGGCGGCGGAGCGGGGTCGCCGCCGCGCTCGTACGCCCAGATGCCCAGGACGGCCAGGACCAGGACCGCCCACGGCCACTTCGCGCCGCGTTCCGCCACCGGTGGCTCCCCTCTGCCCTCTGCCCGTCAGGTCGTGCGCGCCGCCGCGGATCCCGTGCCCACCGGGTGCCCGGCGCCCGGTGCCCGTGTCCTGACGCCGGGCTGTCGCGTTCTGCCGGATGTCGCCCGGTGCCGGGGTGGCGGCCCGTGGGTGAGCTTACGTACCCGGAGCGGATTTGTATGCTTCGGTCGAACCTCTACAACCGTGTAGAGGAACCGGGAGGCGCCCGCCGGGCGTCTGACAGCCCGGAACGGTCGGACGCCGCAGGCACGGTGCGGCAGTGGACGAGAGGTGCCGATGACGGGGCGAAGGACGGCGGGCGCACGCGGCGACGCGCCACTGCGACGGGACGAGCGTGCCGGACGCGCCGGACGCGCCGGACAGGACGGGTACGCCGGACAGGACCGGGACGGCACCGACAGCACCCATCCCGTCCCCGCGCCGCGCCGCCCCCACCCGGACGAGCGGAGCACCCCCGGCCCCGAGGCCGCCGCCCCCCGGCGGGCCGCCCGCCGGGAAGCCGCCCGGGAAGCCGCCCGCGGCCCGGAGTCCAAGCGGATGCCCGCCGCCCTGCCCGCACTCGGCCTGCCGGTGCTCGGCGCGCTCGCCGACGAACTGCTCGGCCCCGGCCTGGGCGCGGTCTACGCCTCCTGCGCCGTCCTCGGAGCCGCCCTGGCCGCCCTGGTGAGCAGCCGGGCCGGCTGGTGGTGGGTCGCCAGCGGCGCGCCCGTGGTGACCCTGGCCGCCGCCTGCGGCGCCGACTACCTGGCCCGCGGCGACCAGTACCACGGCGCCGGGCTCGGCACCGAGGGCCTCAAACTCGTCAGCGCCCAGTTCCCGTGGATGCTCGCCGCCCTCGCCGCCGCCCTGCTGGCCGTCGCCCTGCGCAAGCTCCGCGCCCGGAGGTCCCGCCGTGACTGAACGCCGCGCCCCGCGCCGGGTCGTCCGCCGCCGCCCCACGCCCGGGGTGCTCGCCGGCCGCACCCTCGCCTGCGGCCTCTCGCTGACCGTCCTGGGCATCAGCGGCTTCGCCTGGTACACCACCGAACAGCTCAACGGCGTCAACCGCTCGCACGCCCTCGACCAGGCCAGGAAGAACGCGCCCCCGCACCTCGACTCCTCCGTCAACATCCTGCTGATCGGCCTGGACAGCCGGAAGGACATGGACGGCAACGACCTCCCCAAGGAGTTCGTCCAGGACGAACTGCACGCGGGCTCCAGCGAGATCGGCGGCTACAACACCAACTCGCTGATCGTGCTGCACATCCCGCCCAGCGGGAAGGCCCAGGCGGTCTCCGTCCCGCGCGACGACTGGGTGCAGACGTACAACGCGGACGGCACCCAGGGCAGGATGCACAAGATCAAGGAAGCCTACGGCTACGCCAAGGACGCCGCCGAGGAGAAACTGCGCGCCAAGGGCCTCAAGGGCGCCGCACTGGAGCAGCAGAGCCGCGAGGCCGGGCGCTCCGCCACCATCCAGACCGTGCAGAAGCTCCTCGACGTCCCGATCGACCACTTCGCCGAGGTCAACCTGATCGGCTTCTACGACATCGCCAAGGCCCTCGAACCGATCCCGGTCTGCCTCAACAAGGCCGTCGACGACCCGATCGTCTCCCGGATCACCGACAGCAAGGGCAACGTGACCAGGCCCGGCGGCGGCACCGGGCTGAAACTCCCGGCCGGCGTCAGCCAGTTGAACGCCGCCGACGCGCTGTCCTTCGTCCGGCAGCGGCACAACCTCACCAACGGCGACCTCGACCGCACCCACCGGCAGCAGGCGTTCATCGCCTCCGTCGAGTACAAGCTCAAGCAGCAGGGCGTGATCGGCGACCTCGGCAGGATGCAGGACCTGCTGAACGTGGTCAAGAAGGACGTGGTGATAGACGACCAGTGGCAGATCCTCGACTTCGCCCAGCAGGCGCCCAACCTGACCGGCGGCAACGTCGAGTTCAACACCCTGCCGATCGACAAGTTCGCCACCATCGGCGGCCAGGAGGTCAACCAGGTCGACCCGGTGAAACTCCGCCGGATCGTCAAGCAGCTGTTCGGCCAGCCGCTCGACGCCGACCCGGCCCCCGCCGGTACGACCGGCCCCAGCCCCAGCCCCAGCCCCAGCCCCAGTTCCAGCCCCAGTTCCAGTCCCAGTCCCAGCGAGGCGCCCGCCGCCGACGCCACCGTCGACGTGCTCAACGGCTCGTCGGTGACCGGCGCCGCCGGGGACGAGTCCAAGGCCCTGACCGCCCTCGGCTACCGGGCCGGGAAGACCGGCACCGCCGACACCCACCCCAGGGCCACCACCGTCAAGTACGGCACCGGCGCCCAGGACGCCGCCCGGCAGATCGCCACCCGCTACGGGGTCACCGCCACCGCCTCCACCGCGATCGCCCCCGACCACGTCCAGGTCCTGCTCGGCACCGGCTACACCCCCGCCACCGCCACCCCCGGCGCCGACCCCGCCACCGGCCGGCCCGACCCCACCGCCACCCTGCAGATGCAGGGACCGCCGGTGAAGGCCGGCGGCGTCCCCTGCGTCGACTGAACCGGCCCCTACTGAACCGGCTCCTACTGAACCGGCCCCGGCTGGACCGGTCTCCCCGGCCGCCCGCTACCAGGGCGTGGCGGCCTTCACCAGCAGCAGCAGCGCGACCGCCGCGTTCAGCGCCGAGACCGCCG
>NZ_JBHUWH010000644.1:0-3517 GCF_042670125.1 Kitasatospora sp. NPDC057198
GACCCGGCTCGCCGCCGAGGCCGCCCGCCGCGCCGCCGCCGACGGCAGCGCCGTCCTGTGGGGCAGCGGCCAGGACGCCGAGGACCACACCCCCTACGGCGTCTTCGCCGCCGCCCTCGACGGCTGGCTCGCCGAACACGACCCCGCCGAACGGGCCAGGGTCGGCGCCGAGTACCCCGAACTCGCCGCCTTCCTGCCCACCCTCGGCCAGGTGCCCACCGGCGCCGCCCGCAGCCCCGAGGAGGAACGCGACCGCCTCTTCCGGGCCGGCGCCGCCCTGCTCGGCGACCTCGCCGCCACCCGCCCCGTCCTGGTCGTCCTCGACGACCTGCACGCCGCCGACACCGGCTCCTACCAACTCCTCGGCCACCTCGCCCGCCGCGCCCACGACCGCCGCACCCCGCTGCGCTTCCTGGCCACCCACCGCGAGGAGGAACTCCCCGACGGCGACACCCGCCGCAGCGCCCTGGCCGCCCTGCTGCGCCGGCAACTCGCCGTCCGCGAGGAACTCGGACGGCTCGACCGGGCCGCCGTGCTGGCCGCCGCCCGCGACGCCACCGGCCGCACCCCCCGCCCCGAGGTCTGGGAACTCTCGCTCGGCAACCCGCTGTTCGCCCTCGAACTCGCCCGCGGAGGAAATCCGGAGGACGACCCGGCGCACCCGCCCGCCGGGGTGCGCGACCTGGTCGGGGAACGGCTCCTGAAACTCGACCCGGCCGCCCGCCGCTTCGTCGAGGCGCTCTCCGTGGCCGGCGTCGAGGCGGCCCTCGCCGAACTCCTCGACGTGGCCGAGCACGGCCTGCACCCGCCCGTCACCGGCGCCGCCGCCGCCGACGCCGTCGAACACGCCATCGCCGCCGCCCTCATCGAGGAACGCCAGGTCGTCACCGCCGGCCGCGCCGAGCCCGGCCTCGCCTTCCGCCACCCCCTCGTCCGGCTCACCTGCTACGACGGCCTCTCCGCCGTCCGCCGCCGCCAACTGCACGCCTCCTACGCCCAGGCCGTCCAGCGCCGCCGCCCCGACGCCGTCGACGCCCTCGCCTCCCACTTCACCCGCGCCGACGACCCGCGCGCCGCCGACTACCTGCGCCGCGCCGCCGAACGCGCCGCCGCGCTCTACGCCAACGACACCGCCGACCGCTACTACCGCGACCTCGTCGCCCGCCTCGACGTCGACGCCGCCCGCGCCCGCCTCGCCCACAGCCAGGTCCTGCGCCGGATGGGCGAACCCGCCCGCGCCGCCGCCGTGCTGCGCACCGCGCTCGCCGAGTTCCTCGCCCGCGGCGACCGGGACGACACCGTCGCCACCGCCGCCCACCTCGCCGAAGCACTCTTCCGGGCCGGTGAGGTCGAGGAGGCGCTCGCCGTGCTGGCCGCCCACCCGCCGCAGGCCGACACCGGCCCCGAGGCCCGCGCCCTGCACCACCTCGCCCGCTCCAACCTGGACAAGACCCAGGGCCGCTACCGGGACGCCTACGAGGCCGCCCGCCGCGCCCAGGGCCCGGCCGAACACGTCCCCGGCCCCAGCGGCCAGCACCTGCAGGCCCGTTCGCACGCCACGCAGGCCATCAGCCTCGGCCTGGCCGGCCGCTTCGGCGAGGCCCGCGAGGCCGGGGACCGCGCCCTCGCCCCCGCCCAGGCGTACGGCGACCCCGTGCTGCTCGGCTCCGTGCTCTCCACCCTGCGCGAGAACGCCCGCCGGCACGGCCGGCTGCACGATGCCGTCCGCTTCGGCCGCCAGGCCCTCGAGCACGCCCGGCACTCCGGCGACCCCCTCGCCACCGCCTTCGAACAGCTCAACCTCGCCGAACTCCACCTCCTGCTGGAGGAGAACGACACCGCCGCCCACTACGCCGAAGCCGCCGTCACCGCCGCCGACTGGGACGACGCCTGGTCACTGCCCTACGCCCTGGCCGTCCTCGCCCGCGTCCTGCTGCGCACCGGCGACACCGCACGCGCCGCCGCCCTCCTGGAACGGGCCGGCACCCCCCACGACGAACAGGCCCACCACGAAGTCCGGCGGGCCCGCGCCCTGTTCGCGCTGCGCGCCGACGACCCCGCCGCCGCCCTGGCCGCGCTCGGCCCCGACGCCGCCGAACGGGCCCCCGAACTCGCCGCCTACGCCCACCTCGCCGCCGGACGCCCCGCCGAAGCCGCCCGGATCGCCGCCGCCGAAGCCGCCCGCGCCCACACCACCGGCGAACGCCTCGCCGAGACCGAGGCCCTGCTCGCCCACGCCACCGCCGCCACCCGCCTCGGCGACACCGCCACCGCCCGCACCGCCCTCGTCCGCGCCGACCGCCTCGCCCGCACCCTCCCCTACCCCTCCGCCCTCACCCGGGTCCTCGACCTCCAGGCCGAAGCGGGCAGTTGACCGGGGAGGCGGGGGAACCCGGGGGACCGGGGGAGCGGGGGACCGGGGGAGCGGCCGGTCAGTAGGTGCGGTAGTAGAGGAGTTCCCCCGCCTCGCCGGGGGCCGCGCCCTCGCTCGGGATGAACAGGCCGACCAGGACCGCCGGCTGCCCGGACGGGGTGGTGAGAGCGGTCACGGACGGATTGGCGGAGGCCGTGCTGCCGCCGTGGGTGGTGACGGTGACGGGGTCCGCGTTGCCGGTCTGGTAGTCGTAGAGGAAGGTCCGCCAGGAACCGAAGTCGTTCTTCGTGTACTGGCCCTCGATCAGGGCGTACGGGAATCCGCGGAATTGCACGGCGTCGCGGTCGCCGATGTTCCCCCTGACGCCCCAGTAGAGCAGTGCGTTGTCGAACTCGTTCTGTTTCACGGCCGACCAGGAGGAGAAGTCCGTCAGAACGGCGCGCATCTGGCGGTCGACGTCGCAGTTCGAGAAGTAGTGGCCGCCGAGCTCGATCACCGAGTGGTCTATGTCGGGGGCCAGGCGCACCGAGTAGATGTTCGGCGTCCCCTCGGCGCAGGAGGAGAGCGAGCGCTTCGCGTCGTACTGCCGGGTGAACGTCCCGGCGAACAGGTCGGCCCGGCTGGGGAAGTAGCGCAGCGCGAGGTGGTTGGCCGGGTCCTGTTCCCACGCCATCAGGTAGCCGCCGTCGGAGAGTTGGACGATGCTGGGCTGGGAGGTGCCGGGGCCGAAATCCTCGACGAACGTCCAGTTCATCAGGTCGGACGAGGAGGCGAGCGCGGCGTGGAACCTCCCGTCGCTCCGCATGGTGTGGTACGTGGCCAGGTAGGAACCGGGGGCGGTCTGGATCACCTTCGCGGCGTCCATCGACCTCCCCTGGCTGTCGGTGGCCCGGTAGCGGTACGCGGTGGCCTGCCGGACGTCGCCGACCAGGGCCCGGAGTTCGGCCCGGGGCGGGTCGGACGGGGGAGCGGCGGACGGGGCGGCCTGGGACGGGGCGGACGGGGACGGGGCGGCCGGGGACGGGGTGGCCGGGGACGGGGCGGCCCCGAGCACGGCGGAGGCGGCGAGTACGAGGGCGAGGGCCGTCTTCTTCATGAGCGGAATCCCTGCTTTCCGGGGAGAAAAGGAAAAAAGGGGCCGCG
>NZ_JBHUWH010000645.1:0-3505 GCF_042670125.1 Kitasatospora sp. NPDC057198
GGCACCTGGTGCGGGGCCGGCTGTCGGAGCCGGCCACCGGGGTCGGCTGCCGGGAGCGGCTGCCGAGGTCAGCTGCCGGGGACGGTGTCCTTGAAGGCGGTACCGGCCGTGCGCAGCGCGGCGACGTTCGAGGCGACCTGGGCGGGGCTGAGCACCTGGTCCTTGACGAAGTACACGTAGTCGACCTGCTGGTCGTACGAGCGCGGCGTCGTGGAGTACTGCCCGGCCAGGTCGATCAGCCAGTGGTTGAAGTCGATGAACTGCGGGGTCTCGGGCAGGTAGGGCTCGCCGTGGGTGGCGACGACCTGGCCGTCGATGTAGTAGGTGACGTTGCTGTTGTCGATGGTGAACTGCAGCAGGTGCCAGCCGTCGAAGGACTGGCGCTGCTCGCCGTGGGTGTTGACGGCGTTCCACGGGTCCGGGTTGTAGGTCTCCCAGGTGGTCTCGTACATGATGTTGCTCTGCTCGCCCCAGCCGCCGTTGGGCAGGTACTCGAAGTCCTGCTCGCTGTAGTTCGGGTCCATCGGGGCGTTGAGCGGGGTGAAGGCGAAGAAGGTCTGGTTGATGTGGTCGCCGTCGGGGCCGCTGTTGGGGGCGTCGGCGAACTTGACCCGGGCCGCGTAGGTGCCGTTCTTGAACTTCCGCGCGGTGGTCTGGATCTCGGTCTCCTTGGTGCCGGAGGCCGTGCCGTCAGTGGTCAGGCGCAGGTTGAGCACCTTGCTGCCGCCGACGGTGGGGAAGGTGACGTCGGCCGGGGACCAGGTGGCGCCGGAGACGCCGGGGCCGCCCTGGCCGGACTTGACGGTCCAGCCGTGCTGCTGGACGGCGGCGTCCGCGCTGGTGTTGTAGGAGAAGTCGTCGAACAGGACGGGCGCGTTCGGGTCGACCGGCGGGGTGGAGGTGGAGCCGGACGGGGACGGGCTGGCGGACGAACTCGGCGACGGGGACGGGTTGTTGCCGGTGGGGGCGGTGCCCCAGATCAGCGCGCCGTCCTCCTGCAGGGTGACCTTCTGCCAGTCCGAGTAGCCGGTCTGGGTGCCGCTGAAGGAGTAGTCGTCGGACTGGGTGAGGGTCTGCCAGTCGGAGCGGTAGAAGCGCAGCTGCATGTCGCCGGTGGACTGGCCGGGGGCGAGCGAGCCGGCGCCCGCGGTGAAGCCGATCTCCAGGTAGCGGTCGGCGGTGGCGGTGGGGTTGGCCAGGGTGCCGAAGGTGCCGGTGATGTTGCCGCAGCCCTTGACCGCCCAGGAGCAGGCGAAACGGTAGGTGGTGCTCGGGCCGTCGGACTTGAAGTAGTAGCGCAGGGTGATCCGGCTGAGCGCGACGGTGCCGCTGCCGGTGTTGGTGACCTGGAGCCAGGGCTCGCTCTGGTCGGCGGTCGCGCCGGTGGCGCTGGTGCGGTACTGGACGCTGAACGCGTCGGCGGCCGAGGCCGGGACGACGGTCAGCGCGGTGGCGGCCAGGCCGGCCGCGGCGATCGCGGCGGCCGCGGCGAGCCGGGCGCGCCGGCTGGTGGTGCGGGGGCGTGCGGACACGGTGGTTCCTTCCGTGGGGGGAGTGCCCCGCGGTGCGGCGGGGCGGAGGGACGTTCCGGCGGTGCACGTGCGGGGTGCGGCGGCGGAGGTGGTCCGCGTGCTGCGGGCGGCCGCTGACGGTGGGTCGGCGGCCGGGTCTGTGGGGGTGGGGCCCGTCGGGTCGCGTCGGCGGGTCGTCAGGGCACGTCAGGGCGCGTCGGGGACGTGTCCGGTGCGGTGGACGCCGAGGGCGGCGAGGCGGGGGCGGTGCGCGGCGAGGGCGGGCAGGAAGTCCTTGGCGTAGTCGCTGTCGGGGTTCCAGGCCCGGTCGGCGATGGCGCACAGCCGGGGGTAGGCGAGGTAGTCGAAGTGCTCGGCGGTGGTGACGAACTCGCTCCACAGCTGGGCCTGGGTGCCGAGCACCCGGGCCTGCTCGGCCTCGTCCCAGTGCGCGGGGGCGGCCTGGTGGGCGTGCGCGGTGGGCAGGTCGACGACGTACCCGGCCTGGCCGAGCGGCTCGTCGGGGCGGTCGCTCTGCGGGTAGTCGAGGTAGGTGGCGCGGTGCGGGGCCATCACCACGTCGTGGCCGCGCCGGGCGGCCTCCCGGCCGTGCTCGGCGTCCCGCCAGGGCATCACGGTGAACTCGACCGGCAGGGTGGCGCCGTCGGTCTCGGCCCAGCAGACCGGGACGCGCCCGGCGTCCAGCAGGTGCCGGCCGACCTCGCCGAGGAACCAGCCGCGCAGCTGGGCGGGGGCGGCCAGGCCGAGTTCGGCGGCCCGGCGGCGGGCGGCGGGGCTCTCCTCCCACTCGGTGGTGGGGCACTCGTCCCCGCCGAGGTGGACGTACCGGGAGGGGAACAGCTCCATCGTCTCGTCGAGCACCGCGCGGCAGAACGCCAGCGCCTCCTCGTGCACGCCGAGCACCGTCTCGCACACGCCCCAGTCGGTCCACACGTCGAGCTGCCGTCCGGGCTGGTTGCCCAGGTGCGGGTAGGCGGCGAGGGCGGCCCGGGTGTGGCCCGGCATGTCGATCTCGGGGACGACGGTGACGCCGCGTTCGGCGGCGTACCCGACCAGGCGGCGCAGTTCGGCCTTGGTGTACGCGCCCTGGTGCGGCAGCGCGTCGTACGCGGTGGAGCCGGCGTGGCCGACCATGCTGCGCTCGCGGCGGGAGCCGATCTCGGTGAGCCGGGGGTAGGCGTCGACGGGCAGCCGCCAGCCCTGGTCGTCGGTCAGGTGCAGGTGCAGCACGTTCAGCTTGTGCAGGGCGATCCGGTCGACGGCGGTGAGCAGCTGGTCGAGGGGCTTGAAGTACCGGGCGGTGTCGATCATGAACCCGCGCCAGGCGTGCCGGGGCCGGTCGGTGATCCGCACGGCGGGCAGGCTCCACTCGACGCCGGGCACGGGCCGCGCCGAGAGTGCCTCGGGCGGCAGCAGTTGGCGCATCGTCTGCACCCCGTGCCGCAGGCCGGCGGGCCGGGCCGCGAGCAGCACCACCTGGAACGGGTCGACCGTCAGCCGGTAGCCCTCCTCCCCCAGCCCCCGCTCGGCGGGGTCCAGGGCCAGCACGACGGTGCCCTCCGCCCCGGCCGCCAGCGGCAGCCCGGTCGCGGGGCGCAGCAGGTCGCGCAGCAGGTCGGCGACGGCGGCGGCCTCGCCGTCGGCACGCACGGTGGTCCGCTCGGTCAGGGTGAACCGTCCGGCGGCGGGAACGAGATCGACCGGGGTCGGCAGGATCACGGGGTGGTCTTCTTCCAGGGGTAGGAGTGGAGCGGGGAGTTCGGCCGGGGGGGGTCGAACGGGAGGCGGGGCGGGAGGCGGGGCGGGAGGTCGAGCGGCCGGTGGGGCCGCGCTGGCCGGTGACCGGCTCGGGACGCCTCCGGCGCGGCCGGTCGCCTCGGTGGTTCGGCTCCCGGTGGTGGCTCCGGGAGGGGCTCCCCCGGCGGCGGCCGGTCCGCCCGGCGCTCCGAGACGGTCGGGGCGCTGTGCCGGGC
>NZ_JBHUWH010000646.1:0-3492 GCF_042670125.1 Kitasatospora sp. NPDC057198
GCGCTGTCCACCGCCACCACCGCCGTCCTGGACGCCGCCCGAGCCACCGCCACCGCCCGTACCCGCTGCGAGGAGAGCGCGGCGGCCCTGCACCGGGCCGCCCGCGACGCGGGCTTCGCCGACCTGGCGGCGCTGGACGCGGCCGCCCTGCCCCCGGACGAACTGGACGCGCTGCGGCGGAGGTTCAAGCAGCTCGACGCCGACCTCGAACTGGCCGACGCCCAGCTCGCCGACCCCGCCCTGCGGGCCGCCGCCGCGCTCCCGCCCGCCGCGGCCGAACCGGCCCGCGCGGCGGCCGTCCGGGCCGACGACCACCTCGCCGAGGCCCACTCCGCGCACGACCGGGCCCGCCGCCGGGTCGCCGACCTGGCCCGGATCGGCCGCGACCTGGCCGCACTGGCCGCCGAACTCGCCCCCGTCCTGGACGCGCACGCCCGGATCAGCCGGCTGGCCGCCCTGCTGGCCGGCGCCCCCGCCGAGAACGCCCTGCGGATGCGCCTGGAGTCGTACGTGCTGGCCGCCCGGCTGGAGCAGGTCGCCGCCGCCGCGACCCGCCGCCTGCTGAAGATGTCCGGCGGCCGCTACACCCTCGTCCACAGCGACGGCCTGGTCTCCGGCACCAAGCGCTCCGGCCTGTCCCTGCACGTGGTCGACGCCTGGACCGGCCGGGAGCGCGACACCGCCACCCTCTCCGGCGGCGAGTCCTTCTTCGCCTCGCTCGCCCTCGCCCTGGGCCTGGCCGACGTGGTCACCGACGAGGCCGGCGGCATGCCCCTGGACACCCTCTTCATCGACGAGGGCTTCGGCACCCTGGACGAGAACGCCCTCGAAGAGGTGATGGACGTCCTCGACTCGCTGCGCGAACGCGACCGCGCCGTCGGCATCGTCAGCCACGTCCCCGACCTGCGCACCCGCGTCCCCGCCCAACTGCTGGTCCGCAAGCACCGCACCGGCTCCACCGTCCACCACACCACCCGCGAGGACGCCTGACCGGCGCCCCGGCCCAGCGGTACCGGGTGCGGCCGTCCCCGACGGCCCGGCTCAGGCCCCGGCGCCCCGACCGTCGCCCTCGCGCCGCTCCCCCTCCGCCACGAACGCGGCCGCCAGCCGGCCCCAACTCCGCACGCCGGCAAGGGTGTGCGAGACGTGCAGCCGGGCGTCCGGCAGGTGCGCGGCCAGCGTGCGGGCGGTGGCCGGAGGGTGCAGCGGGTCGGTGTCCCAGGCGAGCAGCAGGACGGGGTGCGGGAGGTCGCGCAGCGCCTCGGGGTCGGGCAGGTCGGAGGCGGCAGCGGCCCGCAGCGCGGCCGGCAGCAGCGCCTCGGGCAGATCGAACCCGGTGGTGTACTGCGGGGCCCCGGCCAGGACGGCGGGCGGCCCGGACATCCGGGCGGCGGCGTCCAGCGCGCCCCGGCCGCGCCGCTCGACCAGGGTGGCGGCGGCGAGCAGCCCGCGGCGGCGGGGCTCCCGGGCGGCCCAGGCGACGGCGGGGACGGCCAGCACCAGGCGGTCGAAGCGCTCGGGGCGGGCGAGGGCGGCCCACAGCACGGTGGCGGCGCCCATCGAGGCGCCGAGCGCGGCGACGGGCGCGCCGGGCGAGAGGTGGTCGCACAGCGCCAGCAGGTCGGCGGCCAGCGCGGGGTAGTGGTAGTCGGCGGGGACGGCCCGGCCGGTGGACTCGCCGTGCCCGCGCGCGTCGTACCGGGCCAGCCGGTGCGTCGCGGTCAGCTCCGTCCAGTCGAACAGCCCGGCCCGCCGCTCGTGCGCCCGGCTGGAGAGCGCCCCGTGGGCGTGCACGGCGAGCGGGCCCCGGCCGCCGGTGGTGCTGTAGGCGAGGGTGGCGTGCGGCCGCTCCAGGCGCCCGTCGGGAACGGGGACGGGGGCGGGCAGCGCGGTCACGCGGTCAGCCGGAGCAGGCGGCGCGCTGGGCCTGCTGCCAGGTGCAGACGGGGCACAGCGGGCTGCCGGGCGCGTCGGCCGGGTACTCGGTCTCCTCGCCGCACAGCACGCACGCGGCCCGCTCCCCCGGCCCGCCCGGCCGCAGCCCGTGCAGCGCCTGCTCGGGGTCGGCGGACACCTCGCAGACCTGCTCGGTGACGGGCCGGGTCTGGTTCCGGGGCTCGGCCTCCGGCTGCTCTCCCATACCGGACAGGGTACGCCGGGCGGGCGGCTACCCGGCGGACGGGGCCGGCTCCCGGCGCTTCCAGAACTGGCGCGGGGCGTACCCCTTCCGGCGCAGCCAGTGCTCGGTGTAGACGATACGCTCGGCGTCCACCACGACCAGCGGTCCGCCCTGGGGTTCGTCCAGGCTCCGGCCGCGTTCGACGTGGTCGGCCTGCCAGCGGTAGGCGGGCCAGTAGTGGGCGAACTGCGGGTCGTCCTCCGTCAGCACCCGGGCCCGGCCGAAGACCTGGGCGCCGCGGCTGCTGGCCTGGCCGACCAGCGGGGCGAAGACGCCGATCGAGACCCGGGGGTCGGCGGCCAGGTTGCGCATCTTCGGGGAGTTCGGCGCGGCGGTGACGAGCAGCGCGAAGTCGAGGTGGAAGTACCGGACGGGGGTGGCCAGCGGGCCGTCGGGGCCGGTGGTGGCGAGCACGCACATGTTCTGCGAGGAGAGCAGGTTGAGGATGCGCTCTTCCAACTCGGGCCGCGGGAGCCGGGCTTCGGGAGCAGGACCGGAGAGCCAGGGGTTCGTCAGGGGCATGCGCCAGCATGGCACAGCGCGCGCACCCGGTGATCACCGGCCACCCGCCCGCACGCCCGCACGCCCGCCCGCCACAGCGGCGCCCGCCGCACCGCCGTGACCCGTGGGCTCCCGCCGGGCGGTCAGCCGAGGAAGGAGAGGCGGAGCTTGCGCTGCGGGTTGTCCCGGTTGGTGTCGATCAGGACGACGGACTGCCAGGTCCCGAGGGCGATCCGGCCGCCGACCACCGGCAGGGTGGCGTGCGGGGCGACCAGGCCGGGCAGGACGTGGTCCCGGCCGTGGCCGGGGCTGCCGTGGCGGTGCTCCCAGCGGTCGTCGGCGGGAAGCAGTTCGCGCAGCGCGGCGAGCAGGTCGTCGTCGCTGCCGGCGCCGGTCTCGATCACGGCGATGCCCGCGGTGGCGTGCGGGACGAAGACGTTGAGCAGTCCGTCGCGGCCGTCCGCGACCTCTCTCAGGAAGGCGTGGCAGCGGTCGGTGACGTCGAGGGCGGCCTCGTCGCGGCCGGTGGCGACGTCGAAGGTCTGGGTGTGGAAGGTGTCGGACATGGGGCCATCCTGGCCGATCTTGGGCCGCGCCCCGTAGGGGCCGCGGCCGATCGCCACCCGAGCGCCAGGGTGCTCGCCAGGGCGCGCCAGCGTGCCGCCAGGGGCGCGCCGGGGCGGAATCGAACGGCGGGGCGCGGGGCGGGCGGGGACGGGGCAGCTGGCGGGACGGTGCTCGGGGACGCCGAAGGCCCGACGGACTCCCCGTCCGTCGGGTCGTGGCAGCGGGCCGACCGCCGGGCGGGACGC
>NZ_JBHUWH010000647.1:0-1932 GCF_042670125.1 Kitasatospora sp. NPDC057198
GCGTACGAGCAGTGGGGTCGGGGCCTTCTGGGCCTTCGTCCGTCCGGGCGGCTCAGCCCAGCCGCAGCAGGCGGGAGCCGATCGACGCCGGGGCCAGGTCGGACTGCAGGGTGACCGGCACCTCGACGCGGCCCTCCCCCTCGCCCGCCGAGAGCGTGCCGACCTGGGTGCCGGCCGGCAGCGTGTGGGCGATCTTCCCGACCGGGGTCAGGGTGACGTGCGCGGTGACGCCGTTCCAGCCCGCGACGGTGAGGTCCGCGGCCGCGACCACCGGCACCCTGCCGCCGACGCCGTCGTCCACGTAGCCGACCACGTCGCCCTGCTTGGCCAGGGTCTGCCCGGCCAGCGCGGCCTGCGCGGCCACGTTGATCCGCTGGCTCGGCGGCTGGGCGGCCTTCGTCAGGTCCATCTCCTCCTTGGTCTGCGGCTGGCCCAGCGTCACGCCCAGGATCATCCGCTGCACGCCGCCGATCTCCTTGACCGCCGCCCACATCAGGCAGGACTGCGCGGCGGTGGACGAGCCGGTCTTCACGCCGATGTTGCCGTTCCTCCCGAGCAGCGCGTTGGTGTTGTAGATCCGCTGCCCGTTGAACTTGGTGTCCGGCTCGGCGACGATCTGCCGGAAGATCTCCAGCTGCATGACCTTCTCGGCCAGCTTCAGCTGGTCCTTCGCGGTCGACTTGGTGTCGTTGTCGTACCCGGCCGGGTCCGCGTAGCTGGTGTTGGTCATGCCGAGCTGCGCGGCGGTGGAGTTCATCTTCTTCACGAACTCCTGCTCACTGCCCGCGTCCCAACGGGCCAGCAGCCGGGCCACGTTGTTGGCCGACGGCAGCATCAGCATCTCCAGCGCCTCGTACTGGGTGATCTGCTGCCCCTCGGTCAGCGCCACCCGCGACTCGTCGCCGTTGGTGGACTCCTTGGCGGCCTGGGCGTCCACCGTGATGGTCGGACCGCTCTCCCCCTTCTTCAGGGGGTGCGCCTGGAGGATCAGGTACGCGTTCATCACCTTGGTGACGGACGCGATGGTCGCCGGCTTCTCCTCCCCCGAGGCGCCCAGGCTGCCCACGCCCACCACCTCGGCGGCGGCCTGCCCCCGGGTCGGCCACGGGATGTTCGGCTGCTCCCCGCCGAAGGTGAACGAGTCCGCCAGCGAGAGCTTCGCCTTCGGCGCCGGCAGCGGGCGCAGCAGCTGCGCCGCGACCACCACGCCCAGCACGAACGCCACGAAGACGCCCCAGATCGTGATCCGCTTCAGCGCCCGCCGCAACGGCGAGACCGGACGGGCGCTCAGCGCCTTGAGCGCCTCCAGCGCCTCGATGGTGCTCTCCGGCCCGGGCGGCGGCCCGACGGGAGCGGGCGCGGGCGCGGACACGGGCGCCGGCGCCGGTGCCGCGAGGGCGGCGGGCACGGACGGGGGAACGGCCAGGGGCTTGGTCCGGGCCGGGGCGGGAACGGGCTCGGTCCTGGCCTCGGGCCGGACCTTGGGCTCGACGGCCTTGGGCTCGGCACCCTTGGGTTCAGCAGCCTTGGGTTCGGCGGCTGCGCCCTCCTTGGGCAGCCGCAGCATCACGGTCGGCTCGGGGCGCTCCTTGCCGACCCGGAGCGTCATGGTCGGCTCGGGCTTGGCGGCGGTCGCGTCCCCGGAGCCCTCGGCGTCCTCCGGCTCGCCCCCGTCCCCGTCCGCGTCCGCATCCTCGTCCGTGTCCTCTTCTTCGGCCTCTTCGGCCCGGACGGGCAGCCGCAGCATCATCGTCGGCTGCGGGCCGGCCGGAGCGTCGTCCTCCGCCGCCTCCGACTCCGCCTCGGCCCGGGGCAGGTCGGCCAGCCGCAGCGCCATGGTCGGCTCGGGCTTGGCGGCGGTCGCGTCCCCGGAGCCCTCGGCGTCCTCCGGCTCGCCCCCGTCCCCGTCCGCGTCCGCATCCTCGTCCGTGT
>NZ_JBHUWH010000647.1:2029-3487 GCF_042670125.1 Kitasatospora sp. NPDC057198
TGTCCTCTTCTTCGGCCTCTTCGGCCCGGACGGGCAGCCGCAGCATCATCGTCGGCTGCGGGCCGGCCGGAGCGTCGTCCGCCGCCTCCGACTCCGCTTCCTCCGACTCCGCCTCCTCCGACTCCGCCGGCTCCGGCTCCTCGGCGGGCGTCTCGGATTCCGGTACGTCCTCGTCCTGCGGAGTGGGACGGGGAGCGGTCAGGGCGGCGCTGGACTCGGGGAGGTCGGCGGGGAGGCGGAGGTCGGCGGTGCGGGTGTCCGCATCGCGGACGCGCAGGTGGACGGTGCTCTTGCCCGGAGTGCTCTCGCCGGATTCGCGCGGAGTCTCCTCGGTCTCGGCCGACCGCGCCTCGCCGTCTCGCCGCTCGCTCTGCGGGGACTCGCCCACGTAACCCACTCCTCCTCGTCCGCCCGGCACCGCCGGTCCGATCACACAAGCTGGTTTTTTTCGGGTGGGTTCTCGACCCGGCCCGGCACCTGTACAGTCTCCGGCACCGAGCCCGCGAAGGCCCGTCGCACCCCGCCCGACCGGCGGTTTTCGCGCCCCGTACGAGCTCCTGCCCGCTGGGACGCGGAGCCGTCGGACAGCGGTTCCAGCCTGCCTGGGCAAGGTCACGATTCGGAGGCGTACTCGACAAGCCTGTGTGAGAGGCGTCACCCTGTCATTCATCCACGCGGGGAGGCTTGGATGGGCAGAGGCCGTCGAACCATTCCTGAGGAGCTCTTGTTGCTCGCGCTGGACCCGGCCACGGGTACCACCGCGCAGCCGCAGACCCTCGACCTCGGACTTGCCGGGGCGCAGCTCGTCGAGCTGTCCCTGGCCGGAAGGATAGTCCCGGACGGGGACCGGATCGCCGTGGTGGTGCCACGGCCGACCGGTGACCCGACCCTTGACCACGCTTTGGAACTACTGCGCCGACGCGGCAGCCCGGTGCGCGCCGCGCACTGGATCGGCGGCCCGCGCCTGGGCCTGCGGCAGACGTACCTGGCGCACCTGGAGCGGTGCGGCATGGTGACGGCGGTGCCGGGCCAGGTGTGCGGGGTGCTTCCGACGACGCGCTACCAGGCGTCGGACGACTGCACCAACGCGGCGATCAAGCAGCGGCTGGACACGGCGATCCGCACCGGCGTGCCGCCGGACCCGCGGACGGCCGCGCTGGCGGCGCTGGCGCACGCGGTCGGCCTGGGCAAGCACCTGTACCCGGGCAACGAGGGGCGGTCCTCGCGCTCCCGGCTGCGGGACCTGATCAGGTACGACCCGCTGGGCGGGATGGTGGCCCACGCGGTGATGGACGTGCAGAACGGTCTGCCCGCCCAGCAGCAGCAGGGCAGGTCGGCGCCCGCGGGTTCGCGCGGTCCGGCCGGTCGTCCTGCCGCGGCCGGCCGCAGTGTGGCCAGTCGGGTGGGTGCGCGATGAGCGGCGCACGCCGTTAGCGTTCGGTTCGGCAGGAGGGCGGG
>NZ_JBHUWH010000648.1:0-3484 GCF_042670125.1 Kitasatospora sp. NPDC057198
CCCCCGGAAGGCTCCGGGGGGCCGTTCGCGCGTGCGGTGCCGGGTCAGACGTTGACGCCGAAGTCCTGGGCGATGCCGACCAGGCCGGAGGCGTAGCCCTGGCCGATGGCGCGGAACTTCCACTCGTCGCCGTTGCGGTACAGCTCGCCGAAGATCATCGCGGTCTCGGTGGCGGCGTCCTCGGAGAGGTCGTAGCGGGCGATCTCGGCGCCGCCGGCCTGGTTGACCACCCGGATGTAGGCGTTGCGGACCTGGCCGAAGCTCTGGCCGCGGTTGAGGCCGTCGTAGATGGTCACCGGGAAGACGATCTTGGTGACGTCGGCGGGCAGCGCGGCCAGGTTGACGTTGATCGACTCGTCGTCGCCCGAGCCCTCGCCGGTGCGGTTGTCGCCGGTGTGCGCCACCGTGCCGTCCGGGGTGCTGGTGTTGTTGAAGAAGACGAAGTGCCGGTCCGAGTAGACCTTGCCCTCGCCGTTCAGGACGATCGCGCTGGCGTCGAGGTCGAACTCGGCGCCGGTGGTGGTGCGCACGTCCCAGCCGAGGCCGACGGCGACCGCGGCCAGGCCGGGGGCCTCCTTGGTCAGCGAGACGTTGCCACCCTTGGTGAGGCTCACGGGCATGGTCTGTGGTGTCCCTTCGGTCGGTTTTGCCCAGAGAACGCGGAACGGGCGGCCGTTGGTTCCACCGCTCGGTGGACGGAGTGAAATCCCCTCCGGACGGACGCCCGGCGCCGACTCAGATTCTCGGGTAGCGGCCCTGCACGGTCCAGATGTTCGGGTTGTCGGCGAGTCCCTCGTGCAGCTCGGTCAGGTCGGCCAGCACGTCCTGCAGGAAGTCCCGGGCCTCGCGGCGCAGTTCGGCGTGCCGCACCACCAGGGGCTCGTCGTCGGGGCGCCAGGTGGCGGTGATCTCCACCCAGCCGAACCGGCGGGCGAAGCGCAGCAGCTCGGTGTTCTGGGTGAAGTCCAGGTCCTCGGTGCGTACCCGGGCCTCCCGGCTGCCGCGCGGGTCCTCGTCGAGCCGCTCGACGACGTCGCACACCGCCCAGGCGAAGTCCAGCACCGGGACCCAGTGCCAGCGGGTCTCCACGGCCGCGCCCTCGGCCGTCTCCAGGTAGACGTCCCCCGCGAACAGGTCGTGCCGCAGCGAGCGGACCGACGCGGTGCGGTAGTCGGTCTGCGGGGGGTCGGGGAAGCGGGTGGAGAGGGAGTAGCCGAGCTCGATCACGCCGCCATTGTGCCCGCTCGGGCCGGGCGGCCGTACCGTCGGGCGGGGCGGCCGCGGCCGTCGGGCGGGGCGGCTTAACCAGGTGACGGGGGCCCGGCGGGACGGGATGATGGGCGCATGACTGAGCCCGTGCGCGTGCGGGGTTCGGTGGTCGTCCCCGACGCCGAGCTCGTCTGGCGCTTCTCCCGTTCCTCCGGCCCCGGCGGGCAGCACGTGAACACCTCGGACTCCAGGGTCGAGCTGCGGTGGGACCTGGCGGCCTCCGACGCGCTGCCGCCGGTGTGGAAGGAGCGCGCCCTGGAGCGGCTGGCCTCCCGGCTGGTGGACGGGGTGCTGGTGGTCCGGGCCTCCGAGCACCGCTCGCAGTGGCGCAACCGGGAGGTGGCCGCGGCCCGGCTGGCCGCGCTGCTGGGGGAGGCCACCGCGCCGCCGCCGAAGACCCGGCGGGCCACCAAGCCGAGCCGCGGCATGGTCGAGCGGCGGCTGGAGAACAAGCGGCACCGCTCGGGGCTCAAGCAGGGCCGCGGCCGGATCCGCCCGGAGTGACGGCCGGCGGCGGCCCGGTCAGCCGAGCTGCCGGTAGCCGCCGCGCAGGTACAGCAGCGGCCGGCCGGCCGGGGCGGGCACCTCGGCGGCCAGCACCCGGCCGAGTACCAGGGTGTGGTCGCCGGCCGCGATCCGCTGCTCGGTGCGGCACTCCACGGTGGCCAGCGCGCCGTCGATCAGCGGGGCGCCGCTGTGCGGGCCGGGCCGCCAGGCGGCGTCGGCGAACAGCAGCCGGTCGCTGAGCCGGCCCTTCATCGCGAACCGGGAGGCGAGCGTGCGGTGCTCCTCGGCGAGCAGCGACACCGCCCAGGTCTCGGCCCCGGCCAGCAGTTCGTCCATCCGCGAGTCCGCGCGGACCGAGACCAGCACCATCGGCGGCTCCAGCGAGACCGACAGGAACGAGGTGGCGGTCATCCCCGCGGCCTCGTCGTCGTCGGGGTCGTGCACGGTCAGCAGCGAGACGCCCGCGGCGAGTTGGCCGAGGGCGGCCCGGAACTCCTCGGGGGTGGCGCGGGCCGCCGCCGCGGGGGCGGGGGCCGCGGGGGCGGCGGGGGACTGCTGGGAGCTGTACACGTACCGCACGGTAGTCGCCGGTCGGGCGCACCGGTATCGGGCCGTGGTCGTAGTCCGGTCGTAGGTCCGCCCGCGGGCCCGCTCGGGCGTGGGCCGCGAACTCCTTGATCATTATGTGATTTGAGTCACAGTCACCGGCTATTGCTGACCGAGCGTGCCTATCGCAGTGCTCCCTGTGATTCAGTTCTTCTGGCAATCGGACGACAACCTTTCAAGAACCATCCGAAGCAGCCGGGGAGCCCCCGCATGGAAGCCGAGTCGGAGCCCTACGTCCGCCTCGCGACCCTCCGCACCTTGCACCGGGTCGTGGCGGACCTCAACGCTGCCCGGAGCCTGGCGGGAACCCTCCAGGCGGTCGTCGAGGGCGCGGTCCACGGGCTCGGGTTCGACGCCGCCGCCGTCAGCCTGGTGCGCCCCGACGGGGACCTGGTGGTCGCCGCCGTCTGGGAGATCGAGGAGAGCGCCTTCGGCGGCCCCGCCGTTCTGCTCGGCCAGGTCGGCTCCCGCGAGTCCTGGGAGCGGATGATCCAGGTCGCCGACCACTGGGGCACCCTGCGCTTCCTGCCGCACGACCGCGGCTGGGCCATCGCCTCCGACGTCCCCACCTGGACCGGCGACGGCCCGATGCCGGTCTACGGCAACGACTGGCACCCCTCCGACGTCCTGCTCGCGCCGATGTACAGCGCCGGCGGCGACCTGCTCGGCATCCTCTCGGTCGACCGCCCGCGCAGCGGCAAGCGCCCCGGCGCGTGGACCCGCGAGGCCCTGGAGATGTTCTCCCTGCAGGCGTCCATAGCCATCGGCAACGCCCGGCTGCGCGCCGAGATGCAGCGCGCCCTGGCCCGGCTGGAGAAGGAGCAGCAGGCCCTGCGGGCCAGCGAGGAGTCCTTCCGGCAGGCGTTCGAGTACGCCCCCAGCGGGATGGCCATCACCGAACTGCACGGCGAGGCCACCGGCCAGCTCAGCCGGGTCAACGACGCCCTGTGCCGACTGCTCGGCCGCCCCCGGGCCGCGCTGCGCCAGCAGCGCTTCGTCGACCTCGTCCACCCCGACGACCTGGACCTGCTGCTGCGCACCAGCGCCGAGGGCGGCCGGGCCGAGCTGCGGCTGTCCCGCCGGGACGGCAGCTACCAGTGGG
>NZ_JBHUWH010000649.1:0-3478 GCF_042670125.1 Kitasatospora sp. NPDC057198
GCCGTGGCGCGCGTCTGCTTCCGGTTCTGTTTCAGGCACGCAGCAGCACGGACACTTCGATGGGCTCCGGCCGTCAGCAGCACGGACTCGCCGTTCCCCGAGCCCCTGACGGGGCCCATGCGCAGCACGGACTTGTCGTTCCCGAGCCCCTGGCGGGGCTCTCTCTTCAGCTCTTGACGGCGACCAGGTGCTCGAGGCGGCTGAGGGCGATCCGGCGCAACTCCTCGGCGGAGATGAGGCGTTCCTCGTCGGGGTCGTTGGCGAGGCGGGTGCGGATGGAGGTGAGGACGGCGTCCAGCATCTCCTCGGGGTCGACGCCGTCGAGGCAGACCACGAAGACGTGGCCGAAGCGGGCCTCGTAGGCGGCGTGGGCGGCGCGCAGCGCGGTGTGCGCGGCCTGGCTGCCGGGGGCGCGCATGCCGAGGAGGGGCTGGGGCATCCAGCTCTCGTCGGCGAGGGCCTCCGCGAGGTCCGCCGGGCGCAGGTCGTAGCTGGCCTCGCTGGCGGCGGCGAGCAGGGACTCGATGTCGGGGTAGGGGCGGTGGGCGGTGAGGCGCAGGGCCCACCGGTGGCTGCCGCAGCAGGCGAGCAGGGCTTCCTCCACCGCGCCCGAGTCGGCTTCGTTGAACCGGTGGAGTCCCAACAGGGACGGCTCCGTCCGCACGTCAAGGCGCTGCGGCGGGATGTCGCTGGCCAGCGGATCCTCCTCGTGAGGGCGGGAAGGCGGAATGCTCCAGAGACGGGGGGTGGAGAGCCAGGGGAGGCGGGGTGCGGCAATGCCGTCGCGCGGGCTGACACAGCTCGGCGGGGCAGCGCCTCCACGGTAGTTGAGGGCTCATCAGTTGGGGAGGCGGCGGGCCGATTTCACTCGATCGAGCTATCAAGTTGTGACCCGCCGCCCTTCCCGTTCACGCGGGGCGGCTCAACTGACCCGGTGCACCTTGTGGTTGGCGGCCTGGGCGCGGGGCCGCACCACCAGCAGGTCGATGTTGACGTGCGCGGGCCGGGTGACCGCCCAGGAGACGGTGTCGGCGACGTCCTCCGAGGTGAGCGGCTCGGCGACGCCCGCGTAGACCGCGTCGGCCTTGTCCCGGTCGCCGCGGAAGCGGGTCAGCGCGAAGCCCTCGGACTTCACCATGCCGGGGGCGATCTCGATCACCCGGATCGGCTCGGCCACGAGTTCGAGGCGGAGCGTCTGGGCCACCGAGTGGACGGCGTGCTTGGCGGCCACGTACCCGCCGCCGCCCTCGTACGCGGCCAGTGCCGCCGTCGAGGACATGATCAGCACGGTGCCGTCGCCGGTGGCGCGCAGCGCCGGCAGCAGCGCCTGGGTGAGGTGCAGCACGCCGATCACGTTGACCTCGTACATGGCGCGCCAGTCGGCCGGGTCGCCCTGCTCGACGCTCTCCGCGCCCAGCGCGCCGCCCGCGTTGTTGACCAGGACGTCGACTCGGCCGACCTCGGCGGCGAAGGCGTCCACCGCGGCCCGGTCGGTGACGTCCAGGGTGTAGGAGCGGCCGCCGAGTTCCTCGGCCAGCGCCTCGATCCGCCCGGTGCGGCGGGCGGTCAGCACCACCTCGAAGCCGTCGGCGGCCAGCCTGCGGGCGGTGGCCGCCCCGATGCCGCTGCTGGCGCCGGTCACCACGGCCACCTTCTGCTCGGTCATGTTCGTGCACTCCTCGTGTCTCCGGTCGGTGCACCGATCATCCCAAGCGGGCCGCCGGGTGTTGTGAGCAAGGTCCCAGCCGTGGTGTCTGTCTGCGCTTCGGAGGGCACGGCTACATTGCGTACCCAGCCCATCATTAGTGAACGTTCACACACCGCGGAGGAACCCCATGGCAGCCGAGCCCCGCCGCACCGAGTCGGGCCTGCCGATCGAACCGGTCTACGGCCCCGGGACCCTGGACGGCTTCGACGCCCGGTCCCGCCTCGGCGCGCCCGGACAGTACCCGTTCACCCGTGGCGTCTACCCCACGATGTACACCGGCAAGCCGTGGACGATGCGCCAGTACGCGGGCTTCGGCACCGCCGCCGAGTCCAACGCCCGCTACAAGCAGCTGATCGCCAACGGCACCATGGGCCTGTCCGTCGCCTTCGACCTGCCGACCCAGATGGGCTACGACTCGGACGCGGCGATCTCGCACGGCGAGGTCGGCAAGGTCGGCGTGGCGATCGACAGCGTCGAGGACATGAACGTGCTGTTCGGCGGCATCCCGCTCGGCGAGGTCTCCACCTCGATGACCATCAACGCGCCCGGCTCGCTGCTGCTGCTGCTCTACCAGCTGGTCGGCGAGGCTCAGGGCGTGCCGTCGGCCCGGCTGACCGGCACCATCCAGAACGACGTGCTCAAGGAGTACATCGCCCGCGGCACGTACATCTTCCCGCCCAAGCCCAGCCTGCGGCTGATCGCCGACGTGTTCCAGTACTGCCGGGCCGAGATCCCCAAGTGGAACACCATCTCCATCTCCGGCTACCACATGGCCGAGGCCGGGGCGAACCCCGCGCAGGAGATCGCCTTCACGCTCGCCAACGGCATCGAGTACGTCCGCACCGCGGTCGCCGCCGGGATGGACGTCGACGACTTCGCGCCCCGGCTCTCGTTCTTCTTCGTCTCCCGCACCACGCTGCTGGAGGAGGTCGCCAAGTTCCGCGCCGCGCGCCGGATCTGGGCCCGCGTCATGAAGGAGGAGTTCGGCGCGAAGAACCCCAAGTCGCAGATGCTGCGCTTCCACACCCAGACCGCCGGCGTCCAGCTCACCGCCCAGCAGCCCGAGGTCAACCTGGTGCGCGTCTCGGTGCAGGCGCTCGCCGCCGTCCTGGGCGGCACGCAGTCGCTGCACACCAACTCCTTCGACGAGGCGATCGCCCTGCCGACCGAGAAGTCCGCCCGGCTCGCGCTGCGCACCCAGCAGGTGCTCGCCTTCGAGACCGACGTCACCGCCACCGTCGACCCGTTCGCGGGCTCGTACGTGGTCGAGGCGATGACGGACGAACTGGAGGCCGCCGCACTGGAGTTGATGGCCAAGGTGGAGGACATGGGCGGCGCCGTCGCGGCCATCGAACAGGGCTACCAGAAGGGCGAGATCGAGCGCACCGCGTACCGCGTCCAGCAGGAGCAGGACTCCGGCGCGCGGACCGTCGTCGGCGTCAACCGCTTCCAGCTCGCCGAGGAGGAGCCCTACGAGCCGCTGCGGGTCGACCCGGCGATCGAGGCCCAGCAGGCCGAGCGGCTGGCCCGGCTGCGCGCCGACCGCGACACCTCGGCGGTCGACCGGGCGCTGTCGCAGCTGAGCAAGGCGGCGGAGGGCACCGACAACGTGCTGTACCCGATGAAGGAGGCCCTGGCGGCCCGGGCCACCGTCGGCGAGGTCTGCGACGCGCTGCGCGGGGTGTGGGGGACGTACGTGCCGGTCGACCGCTTCTGAGCGCGACACGCCGCGGGGCTGCAGCCGGGTAGGGAAGAGGGGCCGCCGGGAGG
>NZ_JBHUWH010000650.1:0-3462 GCF_042670125.1 Kitasatospora sp. NPDC057198
TGGGTTAGGGGGGGGTTGCGGCGGCGCAGGGGGGGGGGGGGGGGGGGCCCGGGGGGGGGGGGGGGGGCGGGGGGGGGGGGGGGGGCGAGCGCGGCGTCCTGGGGGGCGGTGGCGGGGCGGGCGCCCGCGCCCGCGGCGGCGGGGTCGGGGCGGTCGGTCAGGGCGAGGGCACCGACCTCGGCGGCGACCCGCAGGCGGCGGCGTTCGGCGGGGGTGGGGTCGGGCGGGCGCTGCGGCCAGGCGAGTTCGAGGACGGCGGCGGGGCCGGCGGCGCGGTGCAGCGGGACGGCGAGGCGGTAGGGGGCGCGGTCGGCGCCGAGGGTGGCGGTGACCGGCCCGGTGGGGCCGAGTTCGGCGCCGCGGGCCAGGGCCTGCTGGGCGGGGGTGGGCAGGCCGGGCGGGACGTGCCGCCAGGCGGCGCGTTCGGCTTCGGTGAAGCCGGGCGCGGCGGCGGGGTGCAGGGCGCCACCGGGCTGGACGGTCCACAGGACGGCGGCGGCGGCCCCGAGCATGTCGGCGGCCTGGGTGAGGGCGGCCTCGACGACGGGCGCCGACCGGTCGGGCGGGGCGGTGGGCGGCGCGGGCGGCGCGGGGCCGGGCCCGGTGGTGGGGGTGGTGGCGGCGGGCAGGGTGGTGAGGATGTCGGCGGCGAGTTCCTGCGGCCCGAGGTGGGCGCGTTCGGCCAGGGCGAGCAGCTGGGCCCCGGCCTCGGCCGGTCCGCAGCCCAGGCGTTCGGCCAGGACGCCGGTGGCCAGCGCGGTGAGCGGGCGGACGGCGAGCGCGGCGCGCAGTTCCTCGGTCTCGGCCTGGGCGCCGCGCAGCCGCAGCGCCAGCAGCTGCTGCACGCCCGGACGCTCCTCGGGCTCGGGGGGCCCGCCGGTCGGGTTCGGCTGGTTCATGCCGTCAGCCCTCCACCCAGCGCTGCACGGTGGTGATCAGCTCGTCGGCGTCGACGGGTTTGGTGAGGTGGTCGTCGGCTCCGGCCGCGAGGCTGCGGGCCCGGTCGTCGGGCATGGCCTTGGCGGTGACGGCCACGATCGGGACGGTGGCGTGGTCGGTGCTCTCGCGGATGGCGGCGGTGGCGGCGTAGCCGTCGAGTTCGGGCATCATCAGGTCCATCAGGACCAGGTCGGTCTCGGGGTGGGCGCGCAGCAGGGCGAGGCCGGTGCGGCCGTTGGCGGCGTGCAGGGCGGTGGCGCCCTCCAGCTCGAGCGCGGTGCTGAGGGCGTAGACGTTGCGCGGGTCGTCGTCGATGACCAGCACGGTGCGCCCGGCGAGGCGGCCGACGGGTGCGGCGGGCGGCCCGTCGTCCGCGCCCGGCCCGCCGGCCGTTCCCGGCCCGCCGCCGGCGCCCGACCCGTCCGTGCCCGGCCCGTCATCGGCGCCCGGCCCGTCGGCGAAGCGGGCGATGCGTTCGCGCAGTTCGTCCAGGCCGGTGGCGACCTCCAGCCGGCCGGTGGCCGGGAGGGCCGACTCGGCGCCGCCGGTGTGCCCGAGGACGGGGAGGGGATCGGCGCGCTGTTCGAGGGCGCCGAGCAGGGTGCGGGCGCCGTCCTCGGGCAGGCCGAGGTCGAGGACGACCAGGTCGTGGGGGGTGCGGTCGAGGGCGGCGAGCGCGCTGTCCGGGTCGCCCGCGCTGTCGACGGTGGTGCCCGGGTCGCGGCCGGTGACGCCGCTGCGGGTGAGCAGGGTGAGCAGGCCGGGCGGGTCGGGTTCGACCACCAGGATGCGGCGTTCCCCGCCCCGGTGTCCGGCGCTGCCGGGGTCCGCGTCCGTTGCGGTGCCGCTGCGCGCGGCGGGCAGCAGCAGGGTGAAGCGGCTGCCCTCGCCGGGCACCGATTCGGCGCTGACGGCGCCGCCGAGCAGCCGGGCGAGTTCGCGGCTGATGGACAGGCCGAGGCCGGTGCCGCCGTACTTGCGGCTGGTGGTGCCGTCGGCCTGCTGGAAGGCGCCGAAGATGGACTCCAGGTGGTCGGCGCCGATGCCGATCCCGGAGTCCTGGACGCGGAACGCGACGGCGGCCAGGTCGCGCCGCTCGGTGGGCAGTTCGCCGGGCCGGGCGGGTTCGACGGAGAGTTCGACGAAGCCGCGGTCGGTGAACTTCACCGCGTTGGACAGCAGGTTGCGCAGGATCTGGCGCAGCCGGGCCTGGTCGGTGTGCAGGTGTTCGGGCGCGCCGGGCGCGGTGGCGATCCGGAAGTCGAGCCCCTTCTCGGCGGCCAGCGGGCGGAAGGTGGTGTCCACGTAGTCGAGCAGTTCGCGCAGCTCGAACGGTTCGACGGCGACGTCGAGTTTGCCCGCCTCGACCTTCGACAGGTCGAGGATGTCGTTGATCAGCTGGAGCAGGTCGGATCCGGCCGAGCGGATCACCTCGGCGTACTCGACCTGCTTGCCGCTGAGGTTGCCCTCGGGGTTCTGGGCGAGCAGTTGGGCCAGGATCAGCAGGCTGTTCAGCGGGGTGCGCAGTTCGTGGCTCATGTTGGCCAGGAACTCCGACTTGTACATCGAGGTGCGGGTCAACTGGCGGGCGCGCTCCTCCAGTTCGCGGCGGGCCTGTTCGATCTGGAGGTTCTTGGCCTCGATGTCGCGGTTCTGTGCGGCGAGCAGCTCGGCCTTCTCGCCGAGTTCGGCGTTGGAGCGCCGCAGCTCCTCCTGGCCGTCGACCAACTGTTCGGAGCGGGCCCGCAGTTCGGAGGTGAGCCGGCGCGACTCGCGGAGCAGTTCGTCGGTCCTGGCGTTGGCCAGCAGGGTTGCCAGGGTGGTGCCGATGTCCTGGGCCAGCCGCTCCAGGAAGTCCCGGTGCAGGTCGGTGAAGTGGTGCAGGGTGGCGACCTCGACCACGCCGAGCAGCTTGTCCTCCATGGTGATCGGCTGGATCAGCAGTTCGCGGGGCGTTGCCGAGCCCAGTCCGGAGCCGATCTCGGCGTAGCCGGGCGGGAGTTCGGCGATCGCGATGGGGCGGCGGCTGCGCCCGGCCTGGCCGATCAGCGACTCGCCGAGGCCGAACCGGCGCGGGGTGTCGGCGTAGTGGTGGCCGTAGGCGGCGGCCCGGCTGAGCACGGTGCCGTCCTCGGTGTCCTCGGCGAGGTAGCAGGTGCCGTACTGGGCGCCCAGCAGCGGGCACAGCTCGTCCATCAGCAGTTCGGCTACCGCGGCCGGTTCGCGCCGGCCCTGGATGAGGGCGGTGAGCCGGGCCAGGTGGGTCTTCAGCCAGTCCTGTTCCTCGTTGGCCCGGGTGGTCTCGCGCAGCGAGCCGACCATCACGTTGATGTTGTCCTTCAGGTCGGCGACCTCGCCGGAGGCGTCCACGGTGATCGAGCGGGTCAGGTCGCCGGCGGTGACCGCGCCGGTCACCTCGGCGATCGCTCGGACCTGCCGGGTCAGGTTCCCGGCCAGCTCGTTGACGTTCTCGGTGAGCCGCTTCCAGGTGCCGGAGACGCCCTCCACCTCGGCCTGGCCGCC
>NZ_JBHUWH010000651.1:0-3423 GCF_042670125.1 Kitasatospora sp. NPDC057198
CGGCCGCGCCCGAGCGCGGCCCCTCCGACTTCCGACTTCCCTGCCTCCGACTTCCCTGCCTCCGGCGCTCCGGCGCTCCGGCGCTCCGACCTCCGCACCGCCGCGCCGCCGCACCGCCGCCGCGGGCTACGCCGCGAGCGCCTTCTCCTCCTGCTCCGCGTCCGCCGGGCCGGCCGCCGGCAGGTGGCGCATCAGCAGGTGGGCGGCGAGCGCGGCACCGAGCATCACCAGGACGCCGACCACCGCGGCGACGTGCATCCCGTCGGCGAAGGCGTCGCGGGCGGTGGTGAGCAGCCGGTCGGCGGCCTCACCGGGCAGGTGGGCGGCGGTGGTGACGGCCCCGCCCAGGGTGTCGCGGGCGGCGTCGGGGGCGGTGGCGCCGTCCATCCGGGAGCGGTAGATCGCCGCGCCGGCCGCGCCGAGGACGGCGATGCCGAGCGAGCTGCCGAGCTCCTGGGCGGTCTCCGAGGTGGCGCCGGCCGCGCCGGCCCGTTCGGCGGGGGCGGCGGCGAGCACCATCTCGCCGGTGATGCTGACGGTGCCGACCGAGCCGGCCGCGATCACGCCGGCCGCGACCAGCGGGAGGGCGAGCGAGGAGCCCGGGTCGACGAAGGCCATCGCGACGAACCCGCCGGCGCTGGCCAGGAACCCGGCGACCAGCAGGACCGCCGGGCGCACCTTGCCGGCCAGGGCGCCGAAGCCGCCGACGGCCGCGCCGACGCCGACGCTGGGCAGCAGCGCCCAGAGCGAGGCGGCCAGCGGGCTGTAGCCCTTGACCAGCTGCAGGTACTGGGAGGTGAAGAGGGTGAAGCCCATCATCGCGAACATCGCGATGGTGTTGACGGTGATCGCGCCGGTGTAGGTGCGGATCCGGAACAGGGTGATGTCGATCAGCGGGTTCTCGGCGGTCCGCAGCCGGTGCACCAGGGCGGCGCCGACCGCGATCCCGGCGGCGAGCACCAGGGCGGGCTGCAGGCTCCAGCCGTCCACCGCGAGGTCCTTGATGCCGTAGACGACCGGCAGCACGGTGGCGATCGAGAGGGCGGCGCCGAGCAGGTCGAAGCGGCCCGCCTGCGGGGCGCGGTACTCGGGGAGCAGGAACGGGGCCAGGGCCATCACCAGCAGCATCGCCGGGACCGCGATCAGGAAGACCGAGCCCCACCAGAAGTGGTTGAGCAGCACGCCGCCGAGCACCGGCCCGAGGGTGGCGCCCGCCATCATCACGCCGCTCCAGGCGCCGATCGCGCCCTGCCGCTGCTTGGGGTCGGGGAACATGTTGCGGATCAGGGCCAGCGTGGAGGGCCCGAAGACCGCCCCCGCGACGCCCAGCAGGGCGCGGGCGGCGATGAGCTGGTTCGCCCCGTTCGCCCAGGCGGCGACCAGCGAGGCGGCGGCGAAGGCGGCGGTGCCCGCGATCAGCAGCTTGCGCCGGCCGATCCGGTCGCCCAGCGCGCCCATCGGGATCAGCAGCCCGGCCAGCAGGAACGTGTACATGTCCATGATCCACAGCTGCTGGGTGCCGCTGGGGTGCAGGTCGGTGGCGATGAAGGGGACGGCGAAGAACAGCACGCCCATGTCCATGGCGAGGACGAGGGTCGGCAGCAGCAGGAGCGCGAGGCCCAGCCAGGCGCGGCGGCCGGCGTGGTGGGTGGTGCGGTCGTCGGTGGTCATGACGATGACTGTACGGGTGTCTTGCACGTCTGTCTAGTACAAGTGTCTAAATCAATCGTTCCAGACGTTCGAGCAAGACAATCGTCTTGGACGCGGTTAGCATCGGGACATGGGAAATCGTGAGGACCTGCTGGCCAGCGCTGCCCGCTGCCTGCAAGAGAAGGGCTACGGGCGCACCACCGCCCGCGACATCGCCACCGGTGCGGGCGTCAGCCTGGCCGCGATCGGCTACCACTACGGATCCAAGGACGCCCTGCTGGTCGAGGCCCTGGTCGAGGCGATGGGCAAGTGGGGCGAATCGATCGGCGCCGCGCTGTCCGCCGCCGCGGCGGTCGACGACCCGAAGGAGCGCTTCGTCCGGGCCTGGAACGCGATGCGCGACAGCTTCGCCGCGCACCGGGGGCTGTGGACGGTGCAGTTCGAGCTGCTCGGCGGGCTCGACCACCTGCCCGGACTGGCCGAACGGCTGGCCGCGGCGCAGAAGGAGGGACGGCTCGGCCTGGCCGCGCTGTTCCAGGGCCGGGACGAGGTGGCGGACACCCCGGACGAGCTGGCCCGGGGCATCTTCTACCAGTCGCTGCTGCTCGGGCAGGCCGGCCAGTGGCTGATGAGCCCCGACCTGGCGCCGAGCGGCGAGCAGTACCTGCTCGGGCTGGGGCTGGTCTCCGGCGACGTGCTGGGCCCGGCGAAGGACTGAGGCCGGGACGAGGGACGGGGGCCGGGACGGGGGAGCGGGGCCGCGGGCGAGCGGAGCCGCGGGGCCGCGGGGCCGCGGGGGCGGGGGTGCGCCGGGGCGTCAGGCGGTGACGGCGGTGAGCAGCACCACCGCGTCGGTGTGGGCGAGCAGGCCGTGCCGCTCCTGCGGGATGGCGTGCAGCTCGCCCGGCCCGGCCTCCTGGCGGCGGCCCTCGACGGTCAGCGCGACCCGGCCGCGCAGCACCTGGAGGCTGGCGGCGACCGGGGCGTTGTGCTCGTCCAGCACCGCGCCGGCCCGCAGCGCGATCACGGTCTGCCGCAGCACGCCGTCGTGCAGCAGCAGGTGGGCGCTGCGGCCGTGCGGGCTGGCGGCGGCCTTGGCGGCGTGCTCCTCGGCCAGGGCGTTCAGGTCGATCCGGGCCGGCTGCTCGGTCATCGCGTTCTCCTCACGTCGGCCCCCCGCACCACCGGGCCCGCCGACCGGGCCCCGCGCCCGACCCTAGGCGGCGGCCCGCGCGTGTCGCGCGCTGGACCACGCGCAGGGGTCAACGCCGACCGGCAGACGGAGGGCGCCACCGCGCCCCGCGGCAGCCGGCCGCCCGGACGGGTCCCGCTCCGTCCCGCCCGTCCTCCCGCCCCGCCCGTCCCGTCCCCCCGTCCCGCCCTCCCCGTCCGGCTGCCGGTCGGTCCACGGGTGGGCCGTTCGGCGTGCGGGGCGGCGGGGGCGGGCCGAAAGTGGCCCTATGGCGACCAATCAGAAAATCACCTTCGGCGGTTTCCAGGTGAACCGCGGCATGCTCACCGCCGGCGCGGCCCTCACCGGGCTCGGCGCCGTCGTCGGACTGACCGGCACCGTCCTGGTCTGCGCCGCCCTGGCGAACGCGGGCCGGGGCTGGATCCAGTCCCTGGAGACCCCGCCCGGCGAAATGGCCCAGCGCACCCTGCAGCAGGCCAGGGCCGCGTCGATGGCGGGACTGGAGGCGTGGCGCACCAGCGCCAACTGAACCGGGAGGGGCGGGGAGGGGCGGACACGACGGAGGCGGCCACCCGGGCGGG
>NZ_JBHUWH010000652.1:0-3405 GCF_042670125.1 Kitasatospora sp. NPDC057198
CGGCTTGACGCCCCGTCCGACGTTTCAAACTCTAGCCGATCCCCGCTCCTGAAAGCGAATCGGCCGCAATCTCCGGAAAAGCGCACGCCGAGAATACGAACGGGGACGCGAAAAGGAACGCGACCCGTCACGGATCATCGAACTGGTTTCTCAGGGGATTGGCCGCCCCGGGACCGTCCACGCAGATGCGTGCTCGGTGCTCCCTGCCAGGCAACTCGAAGAACTCTACACACCTGCGGGCTCGGGATCAAGCGGCACCTGGAAGACCAGCACCGCGACGTCGTCGTCGTGCTCGGCGGTGACGCCGAGGGCCCGCAGGAGGCGGGAGCAGACGGTGTCGGGGGTGCCGACGGGGCCGCGGAGGGTGTGGGCGAGGTGGTCGATGCCCTGGTCGATGTCCTGGTCCCGGCGTTCGACCAGGCCGTCGGTGTAGAGGACGCCGGTGGTGCCGGGGAGGAGGCGGAGGGTGTGGGAGAGGTGGCCGGCGCCGCCGGTGCCGAGGGGCGGGCCGTTCTGTTCCTCGCCGCGCAGGACGGTGCCGTCGGGACCGCGGAGCAGGAGGGGGAGGTGGCCGGCGGAGGCGTAGACGAGGGTGGTGGCGGCCGGGTCCCAGACGGCGTAGGTGCAGGTGGCGATCTGGTTGGCGTCGATCTCCATGGCGAGGCCGTCGAGGAGGGTCATCACCTCGTGCGGGGGGAGGTCGAGCCGGGCGTAGGCGCGGACGGCGGTGCGGAGCTGGCCCATGACGGCGGCGGCGCGCAGGCCGCGGCCCATGACGTCGCCGATGACGAGGGCGGTGCGTCCGCCGCCGAGGCCGATCACGTCGTACCAGTCGCCGCCGACCGCGGCGTCGGCTCCGCCGGGTTGGTAGGTGGCGGCGACGTGGAGGGTGTCGGGTTGTTCGAGCTTCTGCGGGAGCAGGCTGTGCTGGAGGGTGACGGCGGCTTCGCGTTGGCGGCGTTCGGCTTCGCGGAGGCGGCCGGCGGACTGGACCTGGTCGGTGACCTCGGTGGCGAAGACCAGGACGCCGGCGGGGGCGGCCGGTCCGTCGGGGCCGAGCGGGACGCAGGCGATGTTGTAGTAGCGGTTGCCGCCGAGGCCGAGGATGCAGCGGGACTTCACGCTGCGCGGGCGTCCGCTGCGCAGGACCTGGTCGAGCAGGGGGAGCACGCCGAGGGTGGCGAGTTCGGGGAGCGACTCGGCGGCGGGGCGGCCGGGGGTGCGGGGGCCGAAGAGGTCGCGGTACGCCTGGTTCGCGTAGCCGAGCTGGTGCTGGGGTCCGTGGGTGAGGGCGACGGGGGCGGGCAGGCGGCGCAGGACCTCGCGCAGGTCGTAGAGCTGTTCGGGGTCGCGGAGGTCGGCGGCGGCCGGGTCGCGCGGGCCGGGGACGGTGACGGGTTCGTCCGCGGTGGCGGGGTGGGCCCGCCAGGCGGCTCCGGTGAGCCGGGCGCTCCAGCGCATGAGGTTCAACGTCGGCCGCTTCCTCGGGGACTGATGGGGGGTGGTGCCTGCGGGCGGACAGCTGCGGTGTGATGATCACAATGCGTGCGTCCTACTGCACTCGCCGTAGCGGTTCCGTCGGGTTGATCCTGTCAGGCTCCGGTGTGATTCCGGAAGTCGAGCCCCCGGTACGGCGCGTTCCGCGAGGCGCACGCTGGGGGCGCACTCCTGCACGGACCTCGGACCGGCAACGGCCCGGGGCGACGGCTCGACGGAAGGACGGGAGGACGGGGAAAAAGGGGCCAGAGGAAAGGGGCCGGAGGAAAGGGGGACAGGGAGGGAAGGAAGGGGGAGCGAAGGGGAAGCGGGGCGGCGGGTCAGGTGCCGGGGCCCGCGGTGGAGCCGGACTCGAACCCGGACTCGAACTCGGCCCGGGGGTGCTCGATGGTGCCCAGCGAGACGATCTCGCGCTGGAAGAGGCCGCCGAACAGCCAGTCCGTCAGCACCCTGATCCGGCGCTCCCTGGTCGGCAGGCGGCGCAACTGGCGGGCGCGGTGCAGCCACCAGGCGCGGCGGCCGGTGAGGCGGGTGCCGCGCCTGGTGTGGGCGACGGCGCGGTGCAGGCCGAGCGAGGTGGAGCAGGCGGGGTGGTCGGGCCGGTAGGCGGCGAGCGGGCGGCCGGCCAGTTCGGCGGTCAGGTTCTCGGCGAGCAGTCTGGCCTGGGCGAGCGCGTGCTGGGCGTTGGGGGCGCAGGGTTCGCCGGCCTGGTCGGGGACGGCGGCGCAGTCGCCGGCGGCCCAGGCGTCGGGCAGCGGGGTGCCGTCGGGGGCGGCGATCCGCAGGGTGGGGAGGCAGGTGATCCGGCCGCCGCCGTCGAGCGGGAGGTCGGTGAGGGAGAGGACGGGGGCGGGGCGGATGCCGGCCGTCCAGACCAGGGTGCGGGCGGCGAAGCGGCTGCCGTCGGAGAGCAGCACCAACTGGTCGGCGGCGGATTCCAGAGTGGTGGAGAGCCGGACGTCGATGTTGCGTTCGCGCAGTTCGGCGAGGGTGTGTTCGGCGAGTTCGGGGGTCTCCTCGCCGAGGATGCGGTCCTTGGCCTCGACCAGGATCCAACGCAGGTCGTCGGGGTCGAGGTTGTGGTAGCCCTTGGTGGCGGTGCGGGCCATGTCCTCCAGTTCGGCAAGCGCGCCGACGCCCGCGTAGCCGGCCCCGACGAAGACGAACGTCAGTGCGGCGTGGCGGAGTTCGGGGTCGCGGGTGGAGGAGGCCAGGTCGAGCTGCTCCAGCACGTGGTTGCGCAGGGCGACCGCCTCGCCGACGGTGGCGAAGCCCATGCCGTGCTCGGCGAGGCCGGGGACGGGGGCGGTGCGGGCAACCGAGCCGGGGGCCATCACCAGGACGTCGTACGGGACTTCGGTGGGCAGCCGGAGCTCGCCGCGCGGGGCGGCGTCCACCCAGGCGGTGCGGGTGGCGTGGTCGATCCTGGTGACGCGGGCGGTGAGCACCCGGCAGTCGGGAAGCGCGGTGCGCAGCGGGACCACCACGTGGCGCGGGTCGATGGAGCCCGCGGCGACCTCGGCCAGCAGCGGCTGGAAGGTCAGGTAGGGCTGCGGCTCGACGATCGTCAGTTCGACCCGGCGGTCCTTCAACTGGGCGCGCAGCAGCTGCTGGAGGCGCAGCGCGGTACTCAGTCCGGCGCAGCCGCCGCCGATGATCAGGACTCGAATGGGGCACCTCCGGCCGGCCCTGGGGCTGTGACCCGTTTCACGTTCCCCCTATGACGCACCCGGGGGCGGGGTCTTGTCCACACTCCGGGCCGGATCGGTCCGAATCCGGCCGGGAAAAGCGGCCCGGAACGCGCCCCGCCGCCCCGGCCGGTGGGACGGCGGGGCGGCGGGGCGGCGCGGCGGCTGGTCACCGCTCGCGGAGGTCACTCCTTGATCGCGGTGCCGTCCGGCCAGACGC
>NZ_JBHUWH010000653.1:0-3376 GCF_042670125.1 Kitasatospora sp. NPDC057198
GATCCGGGGCGCCGGTCACTGCCCGGCCGGCCCCCACAGCCGGTCGGTGCAGCGGGCGTAGGTGTCGCGCCAGTGCGGCCAGTGGCGGGCCGTCTCGTCGTCGCAGTCGGCGAGCAGCCGGTCGACCTGCGCCGGGTCGACGCCCTCCAGCAGCCACACCAGGGCGTCGGAGGCGGACGGGCCGTCGGCGAGGCGCAGCAGGTCGAGCAGTTCGGGCAGGGTGCCGATCCGGGAGCCGGGCGGGAAGACGCCCGCCATCCGGGGCAGCAGCTGGCGCTCCTCGATCCGCAGGTGGGTCTCCACCCGGGCGGCCAGCTCCTCGACCGCGTAGGAGACCGGCCAGGCGCTGGCCGGGTCGCGGGTGGCGATGCCGACCAGGGTGGTGGTGCGGGTGAAGCACTGGTCGAGGTTGTGGTGGTCGGACTCCAGCCAGTTCAGCAGCAGCCGCAGCTCGGGCGCGAAGCGGCGCAGCAGCGGCCACAGCCGGGTGTCCTGCTGCTCGTGGTGGCAGGTGACCATGGCGGTGACGAAGTCCCAGTGCCGCTTGAGCGCCTGGGCGGACTCGTGGTCCTCGGGCTGGAGCAGCCGGAGCGCCTGCGGGATGCGGGCCAGGTCGCGCCGGACGGCGGCGTGCACCAGGCGCAGCCCGGCGAACGGGAGCAGCTCGGCCGCGGGGGCGGCGGGCGCCGCGGCCTGCCGGGCGGGGGCGCCGTCGCCCAGCGGTGCCGGGGTGGTCGCGGGGCCGACGGACAGCAGGTGACGGGACATGGCGCTCTCTTCACGACGGTCTGGGGCTGGCCGGAGCGGGGGCCGCGGTGCGGCGCCCCGGTCCAGTTCTCCGGTCCACGGCTCCAGGGTGTCCACACTCCATCAGGGGCGAATGAACGACCGATTGATGTGCAGGTCAGAGCGTTTTCCAGGCGTCCCGTAGCGGTTTTTGACGAAGTTTTACCTTCGTTCGCGGGCGATGGTTCGGATCCGGTCGGACTCAGTCGGCTTCCGGCCCGGCGGTGTTGGCGGTCAGCCACTCCAGCGTGGTGGGGATCATCTTCTTGAAGTCCGAGGTGAGGTGCTTGCCGCCGGGCTGCTCGTAGTACTCCACGGTGGTGGGGGCCTTGGCCTTGGCCACCCAGTTCTTCACCAGCCTGGTCTCGTACGCGTTGGCGCCCCCCGCGGTGGCCAGCATCCGCACGTCCGCGGTGCCGGCGCCGATCAGCTGGTCGGGGCTGTTGGCCAGGCGCTCCTGCTCGTGGCCCTTCCACAGCGGCGAGTCGGGGTTCCAGTAGCCGTCGATCGGGACGGCGGCCTTGAACACCTCGGGGTGCTGGAGCGCCAGCTTGGCGCTGCAGAACGCGCCGGTGGAGGCGCCCATCACGGCCCAGCCGTCGCGGCCCTTGACGGTGCGGAAGTTGGCCCGGACGAAGTCGGGGATGTCCTCGGCCATCCAGGTGCCGATCTTCGGCTGGCCGGGGATGTCGGCGCACTCCAGCGCCTTGGACTCGTGGGAGTCGAGGTTCTGCACCGGCATGATCATGATGAACGGGTGGGCCCGGCCCTCGGCGACCAGCTGCTGGTCGACCTCCTGGATCGGCAGCTGGTCGTCCGTCCAGGTGTTGTAGCCGGCGCTCTGCCCGCCCGCGTACAGGGTCAGCACCGGGAAGCCGGTCTTCGCGTACGCGGGGTCGTCGTACTGCGGGGGCAGCCAGACCCAGACCTTGCCGCTGACCCCGGACTTGGCGCCGGTCAGGGTGGTCATCAGGATCGGCCCGGCCTTGGTGTCGCGGGCCGTGGAGAACTGGGCGGCCGGGCCGGTCGGCATCAGCACCCGGGTCGGCTTCGGCGGCGGCGCGCTGCTCGCCGGGGCGGCGGGGCCGGTGGGGCGGTGGTCGGTGGAGATCGCCGCCCGGGCGTCGCCCGCGCCCCCGGGCGCGCCGCAGGCGGCGAGCGGGGCGGTGAGGGCGAGCAGGAGGGCGGCGGCGGCCCACGGGCGGCGGGCGGCGGGGCGGGGCTGCGGCAGCACGGTGGTCTCTCCGGGCGGAGGGCCGGCCCGGCAGCCGGGTGGAGGCCCTGGTCAGTGGGTGTCGGGAGGGCCGCGACACTGCCACCGGCACACTCCGGGTGCGGCCCCGGCCGCACGCGCTGCGGCGGTCCGGGCCTCCCGTGATCCTATGACGTGCCGTCCCCCGGAGCCGGTTGCGACGGGGCCCGCGACCCGCCGGTCGGCGGGGGTGGTTCCAGCCGGTCGGCGGGGGTGCGGGCCCGTCGCGACCGGCCCGGCGGCGGGTTTGGACGTTCCTCCGGCTGACGCGGCGCCCCGCCCCGGCGATCATGGGGGTTCCGCGCCCGGCGACCACCGGGGCCGGCGAACCACCCCGAGGAGTGTGCGCGTGTCCCAGCAGGTTGCCGTCGTCACCGGTGCGGGCAGCGGCGTGGGCCGCGCCGTGGCCCGCGAACTCGCCTCGGCCGGCTGGCGGTTGGTGCTGGCCGGGCGCCGGGCCGCCCCGCTGGCGGAGACCGCCGCCGGGCTCGGCCCGGACCGGGTGCTGGCGGTGCCCGCCGACGTCACCGACGAGGCGCAGGTGGAGGCGCTGTTCGACGCCGCGGTCGGGCACTTCGGCCGGATCGACCTGCTGTTCAACAACGCCGGGACGTTCGGCCGCCCCGCCCCGGTGGAGGAGGTGACGGCGGCCGACTGGCGGGCCGTGGTGGACCTCAACCTGACCGGCGCGTTCCTGTGCGCGCGCGCCGCGTTCCGCCGGATGAAGGCGCAGGACCCGCAGGGCGGGCGGATCGTCAACAACGGATCGGTCTCCGCCCACGCGCCGCGCCCGCACGCCGTCGCCTACACCGCGACCAAGCACGCCGTCACCGGCCTGACCCGCGCCCTGTCGCTGGAGGGCCGTCCGTACCGGATCGCCTGCGGGCAGATCGACATCGGCAACGCGGCCACCGACATGACGGCGGCGATGAGCACGGGGGTGCGACAGGCGGACGGCCGGATCGCGCCCGAGCCGACCATGGACGTCGCGGACGTGGCCCGGACGGTCCGCCACATGGCGGAGCTGCCGCTGGAGGCGAACGTGCAGTCCGTCACCGTGATGGCCACCGCGATGCCGTACGTCGGACGCGGCTGAGCGGCGCGGTCCGGGCCCGCCGCCCGGCTCACTCGTCGTGCGAGTGCCGGTAGCGCGGCCGCGGCCCGTCCGGGTCGAAGCGGTACACGCTGGTGGTGGGCCACTGCTCGCCGCGCGCCGGGTCGGGGAGTTCGGCGCGCAGCACCATCCGCAACGACGGCGGCGGCGCGCCGGGGCGGACCCGCTTGCGGTGTCCGTCCCAGCGGCCGCCGCAGAGTTCGACGTCCAGGACAGGGGTGGGG
>NZ_JBHUWH010000654.1:0-3348 GCF_042670125.1 Kitasatospora sp. NPDC057198
GATACTCGGGGGCATGGACGATCTCGCGGGCTTCCTGCGGACCCGGCGCGCCCGGGTCGACCCGGCGACGGCCGGCATCCCCGTCGACGGCCGCCGCCGGGTGGCGGGGCTGCGGCGCGAGGAGGTCGCGCACCTGTCGGGGGTGAGCGTGGACTACTACGTGCGCCTGGAGCAGGGGCGCGCCACCCAGCCCTCCGAGCAGGTGCTGGACGCGCTGGCCCGGGTGCTGGGCCTGGACGGGACCGAGCGGGGCCACCTGCACCGGCTGGCCCGGCAACCCCGGCGCCGGGCGAAGGCCCCGAGCGGGCGGGTCCGGCCGGAGCTGCTGCGGGTGCTGGGCCTGGTCGCCGACGCGCCCGCGCTGGTCGTGGGCCACCGGCTGGACGTCCTGGCCGGCAACCGCCTCGCCGGGCTGCTCTACGGCCGCCCGGAGATCGCGGGCCTGAACATCGCCCGGCACCTGTTCCTGGAGGAGGGCGCGCACGGCCTGTACGCGGGCTGGGAGACCTGCACCCTCGACGTGGTCGGCCACCTGCGGCTGGCCGCCGGGAAGTACCCGGACGACCCCCGACTGACCTCGCTGATCGGCGAGTTGGCGATGGGCAGCGAGCGCTTCCGCCGCCTGTGGGCGCGCGCGGACGTGCGGGCCCGCGCCCACGGGCGCAAGACGTACCGCCACCCGCTGGTCGGGCTGCTCGAACTGCACCACGAGAACTTCGCGCTGCCGGACGGGTCGGGCACCGAGCTGCTGGTGCTCACCGCGGCCCCCGGCAGCCCCGCCGAGGACGGGCTGCGCCTGCTCGCGGCCCTGGACGCGGACGGCGCCCGGGACCGGGAGGCCGCGGGCGCCCGGACCACCGAGTAGCCCTGGCGCCCGCGCCCGACCGGGTTCAGCCCGCGTTCGCGTCCGTGCTCGCGCCCGCGTTCGCGTCCGTGTCCGCGGTCGTGCTCGCGGTCGTGCTCGCGGTCGCGGCGAGCGCCTGCGCGACGGTGTCCGCCAGCGGCGTGGTCGGGCGGCCGATCAGCCGGGCCAGCTCGCCGCTGCCGCCGGCCAGCAGGCCGCGGGCGGTGCCGGAGACGTCCACGTCCACCAGGATCCCGGCGAGCTGCGGCGGCAGGCCCGCACCGGCGAGCACCCCGAGGTGGGCCTCGGCGGGCAGTTCGTGGTGGGCGACCTCCCGGCCGCTCTGCCGGGAGAGTTCGGCGGCGTACTCCTCGAGCGTCCAGGCCGTGTCGCCGCTGAGCTCGTAGGCGCGGTTCTCGTGGCCCTCGCCGGTCAGCACGACGGCGGCCGCGGCGGCGTAGTCGGCGCGGGTGGCGGAGCCGATCCGGCCGCCCGCGGTGCTGCCGACCACGCCGTGCTCCAACTGGACCGGGAGCAGCGCGGTGTAGTTCTCGGTGTACCAGCCGTTGCGCAGGAAGGTGTACGGCAGGTCGGAGTCGAGCACCGACTGCTCGGTGGCCTTGTGGTCGTCGGCGAGCCGGAAGCCGGCGTCCGGACCGCCGAGCACCCCGGTGTAGACCAGGCGGGCGGCCCCGGCGGCCCGCGCGGCCTCGATCACGGCGGCGTGCTGGGCGACCCGGCGGCCGACCTCGTTGCCGGAGACCAGCAGCACGGTGTCGCCGGGGCGGATCGCCGCGGCCAGGGTCTCGGGCCGGTCGTAGTCGGCGGGCCGCAGTTCGACGCCGCGGGCGGCCAGGTCGGCGGCCTTGTGCTCGTCGCGGACGGCGGCGGCGACCTCGGAGGCCGGGACGCGGGCCAGCAGTTCGTCGATGACGAGGCGGCCGAGCTGTCCGGTGGCGCCGGTGACGACGATGCTCATGGGGATGCAACTCCTGGGGCGGGGCGAAGGGTGGTACGACGGCTGTCGCACCCACCGTAGGAAAGTCACTATCGAATCGGAAGTACCCACTTTCGAGTAAGCTACTTCCATGAACCTCAGGGTGAAGGAACTGACCGGCGGACTCCCGGTGGACGTCAACTCGGAGTGCTGCGCCTCGCGCGGCATCCTGGAGCACGTCACCAGCCGCTGGGCGGTGCTGGTGCTGGCCGTCCTGCTGGACGGCACCCACCGGTTCAGCGAACTGCGCCGCGCGGTGGGCGGGGTGAGCGAGAAAATGCTCTCCCAGACCCTGCAGACCCTGGAGCAGGACGGCCTGGTGCACCGCGAGGCGCACGCCGTCATCCCGCCGCGCGTCGACTACACACTGACCCCGCTCGGCGAGGAGGCCGCCCGGCAGGTCTGGGCGCTGGCCCGCTGGGCCGAGTCGCGGGTCCCCGAGGTGCTGGCGGCGCGGGCGGCCCACGCCGAGGCGAAGGCCGCGCGGACGGACGGCGGCACCGGCCCGGCGGCGCGGCCCCGGACGGGGACGGGAACGGGAACGGGGACGGGCGGGTAGGGCTCGTCCGGGGTGCGGAGCGCCAGGGGGCGATGACCGGCCCGGCCCCGCGGAGGCGCGCATCGGCCGCGGCATCCGGGCGGCGGCGGTCTCGGCCCACTCGATGCGGCCGAAGCTCACGTGTTCCACCCCCGGCCCGGTCGATCACCGGCTCGGGCCGGCCGGAGCCGGGGCGGGTGGTACACGGTCGGGGCGGGCGGGCCGCCGCCCTCGGTCGCGGGCCGGGCCCTGGCGCCGCCCTCCCCCGTCCGGAAGTCCCCTGTGCCGCAGGCGTCCTGACGACTGGTCGAAAGCCCGCCCGAACGGCTTCGACCACGATCTATACTCCGGCCGTGACCACTCCGAACCCCCAGCCGACCCCGATCCGGTGCACCCACTGCGGGCACACCGGACTCGACCAGGGCTTCATCGAGGACGACGGCCGCGACAGCCAGGGCGACGCCCGGTGGATACCGGGGCCGGTCGAGCACGGGCCGCTGGGCGGGGCCAGGCGCTTCGGCCGGGCCCGGGTGCAGATCGACGCCTTCCGCTGCCCGCTCTGCGGCCACCTGGAGCTGTTCGCCCGGACGCGGCTCGTCTGAGCCCGGTCGGGGCTCAGGCCGCGGGCGGGGCTCAGGCCGCGGGCGGGGCGCTCCAGTCCGGGTCCCGGCCGAGCAGGCGCAGCACCTGCTCCAGCGGGTCGGCGCCGGGCGGGGCGTCCAGCACCGGGGCGAAGGCGGCGCCCGGTGCCCCGCGGGCGGGGCCGGTGGGGACGAGGGCGGCGATCGGCAGGACGGCGGCGACCAGGTCGGCGTCGAAGGCGGGCCGGACGCCGATCGAGACCGCGACGTCCCAGGCGTGGACGAGGTAGTCCAGGAAGTGGAAGGAGATGGCCTGCGGCGCGGGGAACGGACCGCCGTCGCGGACCTCGGGGAGGTGGAAGCGGCGCTCCAGCACGCCCTCCTCGGC
>NZ_JBHUWH010000655.1:0-3334 GCF_042670125.1 Kitasatospora sp. NPDC057198
GAACGGGGGACCGCGGGCTCAGCCGCTCACAGGCCCAGGTCGTCCAGGGTGTACGCGGTGACGTACGGCAGGCCCGCCTCGGCGATCGCCGGGGCCGCGCCGCGCTCCACGATCACCGCGACGCCGACCACCTCGGCGCCCGCCTCGCGCAGCGCCTCCACGGCGGTCAGCACCGAGCCGCCGGTGGTCGAGGTGTCCTCCACCGCCAGCACCCGGCGGCCCTTCACGTCCGGGCCCTCGATCCGGCGCTGCAGGCCGTGCGCCTTGCCCGCCTTGCGGACCACGAACGCGTCCAGCTTGCGGCCGCGCGCCGCCGCCGCGTGCAGCATCGCCGCGGCCACCGGGTCGGCGCCCAGGGTCAGGCCGCCCACCGCGTCGAACTCCAGGTCCGCGGCCGCGTCCAGCATCACCTTGCCGACCAGCGGGGCCGCCTCGGCGTCCAGGGTGATCCGGCGCAGGTCCACGTAGTAGTCGGCCTCCCGGCCGGAGGAGAGGGTGACCTTGCCGTGCACGACGGCCTTGTCCTTGATCTGCGCCAGCAGGGCGTCGCGGTCGTTGCTCATGGACAGCCAGTCTAGGGGCCCGGAAACGGCTCAGCGCCGCCGCAGGGCCCGGACCAGCACCACCGCGCCGCCGATCAGCGCCACCCCGCCGCCGATCATCCACGGCAGCGCGCTGCGGTCGCCGTGCGCGCCGGGCAGCAGCGTCGGCTCCGCGCCGCCCCAGCGGGACGCGGCCCGGGCCCGGGCGCTGTGCGCGGGCGGGGCGGGCGCGTACCGGCCGTGCGGCGGGGCGTGGTCGACCTCCTCGGCGGAGCGGCCGACGATGCTGCGCCGCACCGGGGCGCCCTCCTGCTCGTAGCCGGGCTCCGGACGGGAGGCGGCGGGCACCGGGGCGGGCAGGTCGTCCGCGTCGTCGAAGGAGATCAGGTCGGACAGGTCGTCGTCGAGGTCCTGGCCGCGCTCGCGGTCGTCCAGGAAGACCACGGTCGCGCCGTCCGCCGGGTCGCCGTCCCCGCCGTCCTCCTCGCCCTCACCGTCGCCGTCGTGGTCGGCGGGCTCGGACAGCTCGGCGACCAGCGCCGCCACCGCCCGGTCGATCAGCCGGCGGCCGGTCGACTCCAGCGCCTCCCCGTCGAAGCCGGCCAGCCGCCCGGAAGCGGTCAGGCCGGCGCTGAAGCGGACCGCGGTCTCGCCGGTGCGCTCGGCCAGGGTGATCCGCAGCTCGGCGGCGACCGGGGCCGCGCCGCGGATCTCCTCGCCGCTCAGCCGCAGCTCCAGCACGCCGTCCCGCCAGGCGCCCACCGTCAGCCGCCCGGCGAAGGTGATGGTCGACCCGGCGATCCGGATCCTGAGCCGGCTGTCCGCCGCCGCGGGCGCGGACGCCGACGCGACCGCGCTCAGCCCCGGCACGCAGCGGGCCACCAGTTCGCGGTCCACCAGCGCCTCCCGGACCACCTCGGCGGGCACCGGGACGACAACCTCATGCTCCATACCGGCGAGCCTACCGACCGCCCGCCGCCCTGCCGAGTCCTCCACGCGAAGCCGGGACGACCAACCCGCCAATGGACGCAGCACGCTCCCCGCCCGACCGCCCGCGCCGGCCCCCGACCGTGCCTAACTGCCCGGCGGGGGAGACCTTTTCAAGGGGCGGGGAGGAGCGGGGAGGAGCGAGGAGGACGGGCGAGGGGCTGGGGAGGGGTTGGGGGTGCGGGGGAGGGGCGGGGTGCTTCGTGCCGGGGCCGGGCGGCGTCACGGCCCCAGCAGGGTGTGCGGCGGCGGCAGCGGGGACGGGCGGCGGGCGGCCAGCCGGGCCTCGGAGGCGCGCAGGGCGGGCACGGTCAGCGAACGGGGGGCCGGCACGTCCGGTGCCAGGTCCAGCACCGGGGCGGTGCGGGCGGCCAGCAGGAACGCCGGGGCCGGACCCGGGCGTCCGCAGTCGGCCGCGGCCGGGGCGCCGCCGCCCTGGTAGGCCACCGTGGCCAGGCCGACCGCGTCCAGGCCGGACTCGGCCGTCCACAGCCCGCCGCCCGGCGGGCCGCCCCGGGCCGCCAGCCGGCCCGCCGGGGCCAGCCGCCGGGCGGCCAGGCCGAAGAACTCGCGGGAGCGGTACTTGCCGTCCGCGGCGGAGCCGTCCAGGTCGGCGACGATCACGTCGAAGCGCTCGCCGGACCCGCGCAGCCACTCCATCGGCTCGGCCTGGACCAGCCGCACCCGCGGGTCGTCGAAGGCGTACCCGGTCAGCGCGGCGAACGCGGCGTCCCGGCGGGCCAGTGCGGGCAGCGCCGCGTCCCGCTCGACCACCAGCACGCCGCGCACCGCCGGGTGGCGCAGCACCTCGCGCAGCGCCAGGCCGTCGCCGCCGCCCAGCACCAGCACCCGCCCGCTCGGCCCGGCGGCCAGCGCGGGGCGCACCAGCGCCTCGTGGTCGCGGTACTCGCCGGGGCCGCAGACCGCGAGGCGGCCGTCCAGGAACAGCTCCAGCGGCGGCGCGGCGCGCTGCGCGGGCACCCGGGGCGCGTCCGGGGCGGGCGCCGCGCCGGCGGGCTCCTGCGGGCCGCCGGTCAGCACGATCTCCTGGTAGCGGCTCTGGGTGGCGAACCGGATCGGGCCGCCGTACAGCGCGTGCCGGGCGGCGCGCTCGATCGCGCCGGTGCAGGCGGCGGCCAGCGCGAGCAGCGCCAGCACCAGTCCGCAGCCCGTCCACAGCAGCAGCCGGGTGCGCGGGGCGGGCTCGGCGCGGAACAGCCAGAGCACCAGCACGGCGCCCGCCACCGCGTTCACCGCGCCGGTCAGCAGCGCCCCGGCGGTCTGGCCGAGGGCGGGCAGCAGGACGAACGGGAAGGCCAGGCCGCCGATCAGCGCGCCCACGTAGTCGGCGGCGAACAGGTCGGCGACGGCGCGGCCGGCGTGCTCCCGGCGGATCCGCTGGATCAGCGTCATAAGCAGCGGGATCTCCGCGCCGATCAGCAGGCCGATCAGCACGGTGGCGGCGATCAGCGCGACCAGGGTGGCGCGCGGCTGGTGCAGCCAGGCCCAGCCGCAGTACAGGGCCAGCGCGGACAGGCCGCCGGTCAGCGACAGGGCGTACTCGACCAGCGCGAAGGAGGTGGCCGGGCGGCGGGTGAGGCCCTTGGCGAGCAGCGAGCCGACGCCCATCGCGAACACCATCACCGACAGCACCACGGAGGTCTGGGTGACCGAGTCGCCCAGCAGGTAGCCGCCGAGGGCGACCAGTTCGAGTTCGTACACCAGGCCGCAGGCCGCGCAGACGAACGCGGCCAGCAGGACCAGCACGCGGGCCGGGCGGGGGGCCAGGGCCGGCGGTACGGCGC
>NZ_JBHUWH010000656.1:0-3310 GCF_042670125.1 Kitasatospora sp. NPDC057198
GCCGCGGCGGCCGGCTCGTCGCCCACCTGGACGGCGAACCCGTCGGCACGGGCGGCGTGCAGGTGGTCGACGGCGTCGCCCGCCTCACCGGCGGCGTGGTCGTCCCCGCGCACCGGGGCCGCGGCGTGTACCGGGCACTGCTGGCCGCCCGGCTCTCCTACGCGGCGGCCCACGGCGCGCGGATGGCCCTGGTCAAGGGCAACCCGGCGACGTCCGGGCCGATCCTGCAGCAGGCCGGGTTCGCGGTCTACGGCCAGGAGCCGGTCTACGCGCTCGCGCTGTCCTGAGCCCTGAGCCCTGAGGACGGGGCGGCCGCCGGGGTCGGCCGGAGGCGGCGGGGCCGACGTCCTCGGGAAGTGCCGTATACGTTCTTCCCGTCAAGGGTACGGGCGAGTGGAACGAGGGACGCGTGCTGATCGCGATGGCGGGTCTGCCCGGGGCGGGCAAGAGCACGGTGGCCGGGGCGCTGGGGCGGCGGTTGGCCGCACCGGTGGTGTCGGTGGATCCGATCGAGGCGGCGATGCGGCGGGCGGGGGTGGGGCCGGACCAGCCCACCGGGCTGGCTGCGTACCTGGTCGCCGAGGCGGTGGCGGACGGGGTGTTGGCGCTCGGGCAGAGCGTGGTCGTGGACGCCGTCAACGCAGTGGAGGCGGCCCGCGGGCAGTGGCGGGCGCTGGCCGCCCGGCACCGGGTGCCGGTGGTGTTCCTGGAGGTGGTGTGCTCGGACGCCGGGGTGCACCGCGCACGGCTGGCCGCCCGCCGGCGGGGCATCGAGGGCTTCCCCGAGCCGGACTGGGCGGCGGTGGAGCGGCTCAGGGCGGAGTTCGAGCCCTGGCCCCGGGAAAGGGCGGAGGGCCCCGGCCGTCCGGAGCGGCTGGTGCTGGACAGCCTGGACGAGGTGGAGTGGAACGTGTCGACGGCCCTGGGCTTCCTGGGGGCCGTCTCCTGACCGGGTCTGGCCGGAGCCGATCGGTGAACGCGCCCGGCCCAGGCGCGTTCACGAGTCGGCGCCGGTCAACTCCTCCAGTGCGGTGAGCAGTTCGGAGACGGCGAGGGCCGGCAGGTCGCCCAGGCGCTGGGGGTGGGTGGTGGCCGCGGCGGGGCGGGGGCCCGCGACGAGGCCCAACCACGCCTCGTGCAGGTGGTGTTCGGGGTGGGGTGCGCGGCCGGTGGGGTCGAGGTCGGGGGAGAGGACCAGGTTCAGGTAGCGGCCGCCGGGCAGCGGCCCGGCCAGCGCGGTGCCGCTGCTCCGCCAGCCCCGGCGGAGCAGCGCGCGCAGGGCCTCGGCCGGGACGTCGCGTCCCTCGAAGCGGTGCAGCCGGTCCCCGGCGGCCTCCTGCGGCGTCAACGCCAGGACGGGGCGGCCGAGTTGCGGGAACGGCTGGAGGATCTCGTAGTCGGCGAACAGCTCGGACCAGGCGCCCAGGGCGTCCCCGAGGTGCAGCGGGTGGGCCAGCCGGACCACCGCGTCCTCGGCGAGCGGGAACGGCCGGTCGTCGAGGTCGGCGAAGGTGCGGTCCTCGGCGATCCGGAAGGGGACGCCGTCGGCGGTCCACAGCAGGCGGCGCACCGGGTGCCACAGCAGCGGGTGCGCCAGGAACAGCGTCCGGAACTCCTCGGCGCTCCACGTCCGTTCGGTGACCATCGCGCGCTCCAGGTGGGCGAGCAGGTCGGTCGCCAGGGCGCGGACCTCCTTCTTCAGCGCGGCGTACCGCCGGCGGGCCGCCGCGGCCCGCTCCGGGTCGTCCCCCGGGCCCGGCGCGGGCAGCGCGGCCCGGCGGCCGCCCGCGCCGTCCAGCAGGTACGGCCGCAGCTGCTCGTCGAAGCGGACGGTGAACTCCCGTGCGCCGTAGTCGAGTCGGGCCGTGCCGTCGGCGTCCAGGCCCAGGCCGGGCACCCGGCGGTCGGCGAGCTGCTCGGGGGAGAGGCCCAGTGCGTCGGCGAGCTCGGCGGCCTTCTCCGCGGCGCGCTCCCGCACCGTCTTGGAGCCGGCCGCCCGGCCGAGCCCGTTCAGGTGCCGCAGCGCGGCGTCGGTGCCGATCGCGGCCAGCGCGTCCACGGCCTGCGACGCGTACCGGCCCGACCAGCCGGCCAGCTCCCGGGCCAGCCGGTCGGCGGTGCCGTCGTCGCCGAACCAGCCCAGCGCGGTGAGCGTCCAGCGGGTGTGGCCGTACGCGCCGTGCGCCCGCCACGACTCGAACGCCTCCTCGCAGAACGCCGCCAGCGACGCGGGCGTGCACACCTCGGCGACCTGCGCGAGCCCCGGGTACATCCCGTCCGACCCGTCCGGCCCGCCGAACGCCAGCATGGTCAGCACGTGCCCCGCCGCCTGCTCCGGCAGTGCCGAGCCGGAGGTCAGCAGCAGTTGCGGCAGCGTGTCGACCTCCTGCGCCAGCCAGCTGTACGGGATCCGGGCGGGCAGTGCGGCCACCAGCGGGTCGGTGTCCAGCAGCTGGGCGACGGCCCGCGCCGCCGCCGCCCCGTGCCGCCCGTCCGCGGCCTCCGCCAGCGCCCCGGCCCCGGCGGCGGCCGCGACCAGCCGCAGCGCCGCGACGGCCGCCGTCCGCTCCGGGCCGGGCTCGCCGAGCGCGTCCGGGACGAGCAGCAGCGCCCCCGCCACCCCGTGCCGCTCGAACCAGGCCCGGCTCTCCGCCCGGGCCAGCTCGCGCGACAGGGCGCGCGCCATCGTCCGGGCCGCCCCCACGCTCAGCACCGGGCGCAGCAGCGAGGCCCCGGTGGCCGGCCACCAGCGGGCCACGTGCTCCACCAGCGGCACCGCCGCCGGGCCGTACTTCGCGAGCACCGGACGCAGGTGGGCCCGCCCGTCGCGGACCTGCCGCGGCCGCCAGGACCGCACCACGGGGGCGAGCAGCTCCCGCGGGCCCTGGAGCAGCACCCGGCACAGGTACCAGAGGTCCTCCTCCTCGCCGACCGCCAGCGCGGCCGCCACCCAGTCGGTCGGTGCGCTCTCGTCCCCGGCGCCGGCCGCCCAGGCGTCGAACAGGTCGGTGCGCGCCCACTCCTCCCGCTCGCCGTCCTGCCAGTGCAGCTCCGTGCGGGTGTCGGCGGACAGCCCCAGCGGTGCGGCCGCTCCGCCCTCCCGGTACTGCACCTCGGAGTGGACGCCGTCGGCCAGGCCGGTGAGCACCGGCTGCCCCGGGCGCCGCCCGCGCTTCCACGGCGGCGCGACCAGCAGCGCGGGCAGTTCCTCGGGCGGCGCGACCGGGGCGGGCGGCCGGGCGGCGGGCCGGGAGCGGACGTACGCGGCCGTCCCGTCGGCGGCGGCCTCGGCGTCCAGCCGCTCCAGCAG
>NZ_JBHUWH010000657.1:0-3309 GCF_042670125.1 Kitasatospora sp. NPDC057198
GCGCACCCCGCGCGAACTGGCCGCCGCCGTCCGGGGCCGGGCGGCGGCGGGCTGACGCCCCGGGAGCGGGACCGGGGCGGGCGGGTCACTGCTCGCCCCGGTCGGCCCCCAGGTAGGCGAGGACGGCCCGGACCCGGCGGTTGGTGTCGTCGTCGTTGGCCAGGCCGAGCTTGGCGAAGATCGTGGTGGTGTACTTGCTGATCGAGCCGTCCGAGACGAACAGCTTCGCCGCGATCGCCGCGTTGGACAGGCCCTCGGCCATCAGCGCCAGCACCGAGCGCTCCCGCTCGGTCAGCGAGGCCAGCGGGTCGGCCCGCAGCGGCCGGCCCAGCAGCTTGGCGACCACCGTCGGGTCGAGCGCGGTGCCGCCGTCGGCGACGCGCTGGACGGCGTCCATGAACTGCCCGGCGTCCAGCACCCGGTCCTTGAGCTGGTAGCCGATGCCGCCGTGCCCGTCCGCGAGCAGCTCGCGGGCGTACAGCTGCTCGACGTGCTGGGAGAGGATCAGCACCGGCAGGCCGGGCACCGTGCGGCGGGCGGACAGGGCGGCCTGCAGGCCCTCGTCGGAGAAGGTCGGGGGCAGCCGGACGTCGACGATCGCCACGTCCGGGCGGTGCGCGACCAGGGCCTCCAGGGCGCCCGGCCCGGAGTCGACCGCCGCGACGACGGTGTGGCCGTACGCCTCGACCAGGCGCACCATCCCGTCGCGGAGCAGGAACAGGTCTTCGGCTACGACAATTCGCACGGCACCGCCACGGTGATACGAGTGGGTCCCCCGGCCGGGCTGTCGATCTCCAGACGCCCGCCGAACGCCGCCATGCGCCGTTCGATGCCGCTCAGGCCGGACCCCGTGGAGGCGGCGGCTCCGCCGATTCCGTCGTCGCTCACCGTAGCAGTGAGCATCCGCGTCGCGTAGGACAGTTCGATGGTGACGCGGTCCGCCTGCGCGTGCTTGGCGACGTTCGCCAGCAGCTCGGCGACCGAGAAGTACACCGCGGACTCCACCGGGCGCTCGGGCCGGGCCGGGACCCGGCTGTGCACGTCCACCTCGATCGAGGCGTCCAGCGCCAGTGCCCGCAGGGCGTCGACCAGGCCGCGCTCGGCCAGCACCGGCGGGTTGATGCCGCGCACCAGCGAGCGCAGTTCGGCGAGCGCGGTGGCGGAGGTGGCGCGGGCGTCGGCGAGGATCGCCTTCGCGGCCTCCGGGTTGGTGTCGACGAGCTGCTCGGCGGCGCCCATCGACATGCCCATCGCGACCAGCCGGGCCTGCGCGCCGTCGTGCAGGCCGCGCTCGATCCGCTCCAGCTCGGCGGCCTGGGTCTGGGTCAGGTCGGCCCGGATGGCCTCCAGTTCCTCCACCCGCCGGCCGAGCCGGGTGCTGGGCACCGGGCCGAGGAAGCGGCGCCCGACCGGCCCGAGCACCCGCCAGCCGAACGGGGCGGCGACCAGGCCGGCGGCGATCACGGCGGCGCCGAGGCCGGCCAGGTCGGGGGTGGTCGCCGTGTAGGCGCCGTAGCCGAGCGCGAGCAGCGGCAGCGCGGCGGCGGGCAGCACGGTCGCGGACGCGGCGAGCATCCACACGCCGTCCCAGTGCAGCTGCGGGTCGTGGAACCGGGCGTGGATCCTCGCCCGGCGCCGGGCCTCCCGCTCGGACTTGTGGTACTCGTGGCCGTCCCACCAGAAGCCGGTGGCCATCCGGGTCACCGGCGGGACCTGGCGGTACGTCACCTCCAGCTCCAGGCCGAGCCAGTCCGCGGCGCACCGGCGCGCGCCCCGGGCCAGCGCCCGGCTGGTCAGCGGGTGCACCGTCCACACGGCCACCGCGACCCAGAGCGCCACCAGCAGGGTCTCGCCGAACACCGCCAGCGCCCGGACCGGCAGCGGGGCCGTCATGCCGTCCGACCAGGAGAAGGCGAGGGCGGAGCCGGCCCAGCCCACCGCCACGGCCACCACGGCCACCAGGCAGGTCAGCCCGGTCAGGACGACGGACCGGTACAGGCCGGTCCCGACCGCGGCCCCCCACCGCAGGGGGTTGCTCATCGAGGGTCTGCTCATCGGCCTTTTCCTTTCGCAGCGGTGATCGATTGTGCCAGCCGGGGCCGGGCGCGGGGGCGGCTCGAAACGCCTGATGGCCGGATACCGAGTGCGGTCCGGCCATCGGGGAGGCGGGGTCGGGTCCTCAGCGGGTCACTTCTTCTTGGCGGGCGCGGGCAGCGCGGCGGTCAGCGCCGAGTTGCGGGTCAGGACCGCGACGCCGATCAGGGCCAGTGCGGACAGGCCCTGGATCACCGCGTACCAGGCCGGGCACAGGCCCGGGATCAGGTCCACCACGATGATCGCGATCGGCATGATGACGCTCAGCGTCCGCAGCCGGTCGAAGCCCTTGTAGTCACCCTGCGCGGCCCGGTTCGCGTACCGGTGCAGCAGGAAGGTGATCAGGAACAGGATCACGCCGCGGCCCCACATGAACCCCGTCGTCTCGTGGCCGGTGAACGCCATCACCGCGACGGTCCCCAGCACGATCGCGCCGATCGCGCCGAACAGCGTGATGCAGGTGCGGATGGTGTCGAAGGTCGCCCGGACGCCGGAGTCGTCGATCGGCGCGCCCTGGGCGGTGAGGTTCTCGGTGTTCGCCATGGTCCTTGCTCCTTCGTGTCGTTGTGACATTCACGCTACGGATCGCGGGGCCGCCCCGACATGGGTCTGTCCGTAGCGGGGGGTGGGTCTGGACCCACTTCTGCGCGGACCCCCGTCCAGGGGTGTTCCCGCTGTTCAACTGCCCAACACCGCAAGGCGGTTGGCCTTGTTACGATCCTGCGCGAGGCCAGGTTCGGGTGCGCTCCCCCGTAGCACCCGGGCCTGGCGCTTTTGCGGCCGGCGTCGATCGGTCCCGGTACCGCGGGGATCCGCCGCGCACCGGTCCGTCGAGCGGAGGGGGGACCGCCGAAGGACGGCCAAGCGGAGCAGAGCAGGAACCCCGACCTCCCAGGAAAGCGAGGGTGATCATGAACAACACAGGTGCCCCCAACGTGCTCCTCACCGGCGCCCCGGCGCTCACCGGTGCGGCGCGGCTGCGCCACGTCGCGGACGTCGACGTGCCCAAGGTGAAGGTTCCGCTCGGCAACCGCTACGAGCACTTCGAGGCCAGCTCCGAGACCACCCTGGTCGACGACCGGGAACTGCGGGTCTTCATCTGGACCCACAGCACCTTCGTGGCCGAGTAACCGGCCCGGCGCACGACGAACCCGGCGCACGGCGAACCCGGCGCACGCCGAAGGAGCCGCGTCCCGCCCCCGACCGGGGTGGGAC
>NZ_JBHUWH010000658.1:0-3307 GCF_042670125.1 Kitasatospora sp. NPDC057198
CGTGCGGCGTCGGCCCGGCGGTGCACCGCCCGGCCGGGGGAGATCCGGTCGGCGAGGCGGTCCACGTTGTGCGCCAGGTGCGCCCGGCGGGCCTCGACCTCGTTCCTCAGCTCATCGGGTGTCGCGCCCATGCGGCGTCCTCCTTCAGGGTCTGCACGGTCTGTTCGGGCTTGAGCCGGACGTCCTTCAGCCGCCTGCGCCCGGCGCTCCACAGCGCCGCCCCGGCCAGCGCCCACAGGGCGGAGACCACCAGCGCGGCCCACGCCGGGGGCATCAGCTCGGCCAGCGCGAAGACCACCGCCAGGCTGCCCAGGACGACCGCCATGTGCCCGGCGTACCCGGCCCCGGCGAGCATGCCGGAGGCTTTGCCCGCCTTGGCCGCCTCCTGCTTGATCTCGGCCTTCGCGAGTTCGATCTCGTCGCGCACCAGGCGGCTCAGGTCGCCGGTGATCTCGCTGATCAGGTCGCCCAGCGACTCGTGCCCGCCCCGCTCGGCGGAGCCGGGCGGCTGCTCCGGCGGGGGAGGGGTGCGGTCCGGGCCGTCCGTCGCGGGGCGCCCGGCGGCGCGGTGGTCGGTGAAGGGTGCGGGCACGGCTCACACCTCCCGGGCCGGCGGCTGCTGCCCCTGGCCGGGGAGCGGGCCCTGCAGTTGGCCGTGGCGCGGGTCCTCGGTGTAGCGCGGGTCCTCGGCGGGGCGCGGGTCCCCGACGGGGCCGGGCTCCGGCGAGTGGCCCGGGGCCTCGGGGAGGCGCGGGTTCGGCTGGTAGGCGGGGGCCCCGCCGTACGGGTCGGACGTGCCGGGGACCGCCGGGGGCACCGCAGGCGGGGCACTCACCGGAGCCGCCACGACGCCCGGCCGGTCCGGCCACGTCCCGTCCCGGTCGCTGCGGCCGTCGCGGCCGTCGCGGCCGTCGTAACCGTCGCGGTCGTCCCGGTCGCCGTAGCCGGTGTAGCCGTAGCCGTCGCGCCCGTCCCGGTCACCGCGCCCGTCGCGCCCGTCGTGCCCGGCCGGGCCGCCGGCCGCGGCGACGCCCTTGCCGGCCCGGCCGAGCGTGAACCCGGCCAGCGCCGCGCCCGCCAGGAACAGGCCGGGGCGGCGGCGCGCGAAGTCCTGCACGTCCTCCAGCAGCCCGTCCGGGCCGCGCCGCCGCACGTGGTCGGCCAGCCGCAGGCCGCCGTCGGCGAGCTGGGAGACCGCGGCGGCGGCCGTCGAGTCGGGCTTGCCGTGCGCGGCCATCTCCCGCAGTTCCTCCGCCAGTCGGCGGACGTTCTCGGCCAGCCGCTCGGTCTGCTCCCGGGCCTGGCCGCGCACCTGGCCGCGGGCCTCCTCGAGCAGGTCCCGGGCCTGCGCGAGCGCCTCCTGGGCGACCCGGGCGGCCTGCTCCTCGGCCGTCCCGGCGACCTCCCCGGCGTGGTCGGCCACCACGTGCGCGCCCCCGGTGACACCGTCCCGCACGCTCCGGGCGGCGGCACCCGCCGGGCCGGGGTCCTGCTCCGACTCCCAACTCGCCTGATTCGCGTAGTCGTTCAAGGCTGCTCCTCACTCCGCGGGTCGGATCCTCCGTGCCGCCCGACTGCCCCGTTCCGGGTGATATACGCAGATCTGTCCGGAGCCCGTCCGTATCCGGTGCCGGCCGCGGCGGCCGCCGCCCCGTCAACCCGCCTGCCCGCCAACGCCGGTGACGTACCGTCGGAATCCGCCCGAACCGGTCCGGAGCGGAACCGGCGGCACACGACCGACGTCCTGACGGAGCATGAACGACAACACCTTGGGACGACGCGGACTCCTCCGGACGGCGGTCGCGGGGGCCGCCCTCCTGCCGGTGGCCGCCGCCGCCACCCCGGCCGCCGCGGGCGAGCCGCAGCCCCAGCCCCAGTCGCAGCCCCAGCAGCCGCCGCAGGGCGGCGGCGAGACGGCGTTCACCTGGCTGGGCAACAGCGGGTGGCGGATCGAGGGCAACGGGCACACCGTGCTGTTCGACCCGTACCTCACCCGGTTCCCCACCCACGGGTTCGACCCCGCGACGCCGCTCACCGTGGCCACCGAGCTGGTCGACCGGCACATCGGGGAACCCGAGCTGGTGCTGGTCAGCCACAGCCACTGGGACCACTTCAACGACGTCCCGTACATCGCGAAGAGCCGCGGGGTGCGGGTGGTCGGCACCGCCACCACCTGCCACCTGCTGCAGGCGATGGGCGTGCCCGCGGCGCAGCTGGTCGTGGTGAAGGGCGGCGAGGTCCTCGACTTCGGCGGGTACACCGTGCGGGTGGTGGCCGCCCTGCACAGCCGCAACGCCAAGTACCGGTACTGGGCGCCCGGCACCCTCACCGCGCCGCCCGCGACGCCGCCCGGGACGATCGGCGAACTCGTCGAGGGCGACACCCTGGCCTTCCAGGTCCGGTTCGGCGACGGCCCCTCGACCCTGCTCACCGGCGCCAGCGACTTCGTCGAGCACACCTACGCCGGCCTGCGGCCCGACATCGCGATGATCGCCGTCGAGAGCACCGCCCGCACCACCCACCAGTACGTGCCGCGGCTGCTCCGCACGCTCGACTTCCCGCGCACCGTCGTCCCCGTGCACTGGGACGACTTCGAGTCACCGCTGGCCGAACCCGCCGTCCAGGACCCGGGGATGGACCTCGACGGCCTGCTCACCCAGGTACGGCAGCTCTCCCCGCGCACCCGGGTGATCCGCCCCGAGCACCTGGCCACCCTCCGGCTGCGGTAGCCCCGGCCTCAGCCCGAGGAGGCGCGGCGGGCGAGGTTGCCCAGCAGGCGGCGGTTGCGCAGGTGCAGGAGCAGCTCGGTCAGCGGGTTCTCCAGCCGGGCCCCGAGCCCGCGCAGCGGGTGCTCGTCGAGCAGCAGCAGGGTGTCCTCGCCCCACGGGACGAGCGAGAAGGCGATCCGGGCGGTGCCCAGCGGGTCCGCCGCGGCCTCCAGCTCGAGGCGGCGGACGGGCTCGCAGATCCGCACCACGCAGGTGTCCTCCAGCGCGGCGGGCCCCAGGCCGACCCGGAACCTGAGCCGGGCCCCGACCGCGGGCCAGTGCTCGTCCGCGTCCAGGACGTCCTGGGTGCCGACCACCCACCGCGCGTAGCTGCGGGCGTTCGCCAGGACGTCCCAGACCCGCTCGGGCGGGGAGGTGATCAGGCGTTGGCGCTGTGCCATGGGTTCCGTTCCCTTCGGGCGGGGCGGGTCAGCGGTGCGGCCCGCGCCGGGGGGTCGAGCCGCCCACCGGCAGGAAGCGGGCCGGGGAGCGACGGTGGGCGTTCAGCGCGGCGCGGGCGGCGTTGGCGCCGCACGCCC
>NZ_JBHUWH010000659.1:0-3306 GCF_042670125.1 Kitasatospora sp. NPDC057198
CAGGTGTACGACGCGGCGGGCGGGTACGTCGGCGAGTTCCTGCTGTGGGCCGACGAGGACGGGCTGAGCGCGCTGGAGTACGCCTGGGTGACGGACGAGGCGCCGACCGTCCTGCCGCCGGTGGAGCTGGTCCGGCTGGTCTGAGGGGGCGGCCGCCGGCCGCCGGCCGCCCCGGTCAGGACGGCAGCCGGCCCTGTAGCGCGCGGGTCAACTCGGCGATGCAGTCCGCGAGTTGGCGGTCGCTCAGCCGGGCCGGGTCGCCGCCGCAGTCGGTGCCGGTGCCACTGCTGCCGGTGCCGGTGCCGCCGCCGGTGGGCTGCGGGGTGCCCGGGTCGGTGGGCTGGGGTTGCGGCTGGGGCTGGGGCTGGGGTTGCGGCTGGCCGCCCGGCGGGGTGATCTGGCCCTGGAGGGAGACCAGGTTGGGGGTGACGGTGGCGTCCCCGGAGAGGTCGATGTAGTCCTGGGTCTGGCCGTTGAAGTCGACGAAGCCGCGCCACATGTCGTGCCCGAACGGGACGATCTCCTGGAGCGCGCCGTTGGGGCCCGCGCTGATGGTGATCGAGGTCTGCTGGGCCATGTAGGAGACCATCCGGCTGGCCAGCACGTCGAGGTTGACCGAGGGCGCGTCGTCGGCGCGGACGTACACGTGCAGGTCGTTGAGGCCGTCGCCGACCCGGTCGGCCTGCAGGACGGCGAAGGCGACCACCAGTTGGGAGGAGCTCTCCCGGGGCACCAGCGGCGTGACGTAGTACAGGTGGCCGTCGGCCTTGGAGCGGAGCAGGAACTCGCCGGGGTTGGCGGCGTTGGCGGCGGCCGAGGTGTGGTCGTAGCCGAAGTTCCGGTCGTCCTTGGCGCCGCGGCCGCCGAGCCACTGCACCTCGTGGATCTGGGAACGCACCACCGAGGCGGGGTAGACCGCGCCGGGCAGGTCGCCGGGGGCGGCGGTGGGGCGGTAGGTGATGTCGGGGCGGCCGTCGGCGGAGCCCCTGAGCACCAGGACGCCGGCCGGGGCGAGCACGGTGCGCTGCTTCCAGCCGGTCTCCTCGGCGACCGAGATGACGACGACGGGCCGCGCGGTGCGGACGTCCGGGCCGTCGCAGTAGCCCCAGACGTCCTGGTCGCTGTAGACCAGGTCGGGGAAGCGCTCGGCGAGCAGGTTGCGCAGGCTGACCGCGCCGGTGCCGCCGAACGCCCGGTCGAAGGCGTGGTCGCCGCCGAAGGTGCAGGAGGCCACCGAGTTGGAGCCGCCGTTCCAGACCGCGACGCCCTCCATCGGCTGCTCGCCGGAGCCGTCCAGCACCGCCGTCCACACCCCGCTGCCGCCCGGTCCCGCGCCGGGCAGGTAGTGCAGGCTGTGGCCGAGCAGTCGGACGCCGGAGGTCAGGCCCGCGCTGTCGGTGAGCGCCTTGGTGGCGGCCGCGTAGGAGGCGGTGCGGGCCTCGAAGTCGAAGTCCGGCATCGGGGCGGTCTTGACGCAGGCCGGCACGTCGGAGGTGCCGACCAGGTCGCAGCGGGTGCCGTCGCCGGCCCGGCTGTGCTCGGTGACCGGCAGCACCGAGCGCGGGGTGGCCGCGCCGCCCGCCGGCACGTCCAGCACGGTGGCGCGGGCGTAGTAGCGGCCCGCGTCCTTGTCGTCGTCCCACAGACCGGTGCCGGCCCGCACCAGCGAGCCGAGCACGGCCAGCACGACGACGGCCACCGCCAGCCGCGCCCACCGGTCGCGGTAGCCCGTCCCGGCCTCCTCCACGACGTACCAGACCGCCGCGAAGCTGCCCGCGAAGCCGACCGCCAGCCACAGCCAGAACAGCGGGGCGGCGTCCAGCGGGCCGCCGTGCGGGAAGAACTGGCGCTCGAGCAGCAGCGCGTAGCTCTGGTCCTGCTGGCCGAAACCGCCGAACACGAAGTGCTTGACCAACCAGACGACCGCCGCGAGCAGCGGCATCCACAGCCACCAGGCGGCCAGCCCCAGCAGTGCGTCCCGCAGTGCCGCCCGGACGCGTGTGCGTGCCATTCCCGCTCCCCTCCCCGGCCCGCCCGCACGGCGGGGCCCCCTGCTCCGTCCTTCCCGCCGGGTCCGCCCGGCACTCTTCCCGCCGGGCGGGCCCGACGCTCTTCCGTCCGGGACCGCCGGGAGTCACCGGGTCCGGGCCGGTCGGCGCCCGGGTTCGCCGATCCGGACGCCGTCACGCACATTTAGGCGCAGGTCCGGTGACGTTCGGTCAGATCTTCGGTGAAGTGCGCCCGCCGGAGGCGGACATTTCGCTCAACCACTTGACCGCGTCCTGTACGTCGCTATCGTCTCCCTCAGTATCCGGTCTAGACCTATGGCCGTCTCCCGACCTGTCGAACCGGTCGTACGGAGGAGTACCGCTCGTGTCCGCCCCACCGCGCCACGGCGGCCTCCGACGTGCCCCGACGGCCCGGACGGACCTGAACCCCCACATCAGGAAGGCACCCCAGACATGCAGACCAAGAGAAAAGTGACCGCCGTCGTCGGCGCGCTGGTCGCCCCGCTGCTCGGCATGACCATGACCGCGGGCACCGCCAGTGCCCACGGCTGGGTCACCAACCCGGCGAGCCGCCAGGACCAGTGCGCCAACAACGTGGTCAGCTGCGGCCAGATCAAGTACGAGCCGCAGAGCGTCGAGGGCCCCAAGGGCCTGACCAGCTGCTCCGCCGGCCACGCCGAGTACGCCGAGCTCGACAACGACAACCTGGGCTGGAAGGTCACCAACGTGTCCTCCGTCCAGACCTTCACCTGGCACTTCACCGCCCGGCACTCCACCTCGAACTGGCAGTACTACATCGGCAACCAGCTGATCGCCACGTTCCCGGGCAACAACGCCCAGCCGCCGGCCGACCTCAGCCAGACCGTGAACTTCGGCAGCTTCACCGGCCGCCAGAAGGTCCTCGCGGTGTGGAACGTCTCGGACACCGCGAACGCGTTCTACTCCTGCATCGACGTCAACATCGGCGGCACCGGCGGCACCACGGGTGGCACCACGGGCGGAACGACCGGCGGGACCACGGGTGGCACCACGGGCGGGACGACCGGCGGCACCACCGGCGGGACCACGGGCGGCGGCACCGGCACCTGCACCGCCACCGCCTGGAACTCGACCGCGGCCTACAGCGGCGGCACCACCGTCTCCTACGGCGGCCACAACTGGCGTTCCAAGTGGTGGACCCAGGGCGAGCAGCCCGGCACCACCGGCCAGTGGGGCGTCTGGGACGACCTCGGCGCCTGCTGACCGTCCCACCGGGCACCCGCGAACCGGCTGACCGACCGACGGCCCCCTGTGGGGG
>NZ_JBHUWH010000660.1:0-3300 GCF_042670125.1 Kitasatospora sp. NPDC057198
GCCGAGCGGTTCCTGGGCCGGCCAGCCGCCGCCGGGCAGCCGGGGCACCGGGTGCGGACCGCCGCCGGGGAGGCGGCGGCGCTCGGCGGCGACCCGCTGCAGGCTTCCGCGGTGCGGCTGTTCTGGCTCTCGGTGGGCGCGACGGCGCTGTTCGCGCTGCTGGCGCTGCTGCTGACGCTGCTGCGGGCCGGTCCGGAGCGGGCGGCGCTGCTGGCCCGGCTGCGCACGATGGGCCTGCGGCCCCGGCAGGGGTTGGCCCTGGTGCTGACCGAGGTGCTGCCGCAGGCGCTGGTGGCCGCCCTCGGCGGGGCGCTGATCGCGGTCTGCTGCGTGCGCCTGCTCGGCCCCGCGCTCGACCTGTCCCCGCTGGTGGGTTCCGACGTCCCGACGGGCCTGCGGCTGCTGGCCGGGCCGATCGCCCGCCAGGCCCTCGGCCTGGCCCTGCTGGCGGCGCTGGCGGTGGTGGCGGAGGCCGCGGTGACCGCCCGTCGGCAGATCAGCACCGAACTGCGCGCGGGGGACGCCGAGTGACCGTACCCGCCGCACCCGTACCCGCCGCACTCGCCGCACCCGCCGCACCCGCTCCCGCACCCGCCGCCGAGCCCTCTGTTGGAAGGACGCCCCGATGAGCACTCCGCCCCCGAGCCTGGACGAGTTGCGCACCAGGGCGCTGGCGGCGGCCGCGCCCCGGACCGTCGGGGCCGGCCTGGCGATCGCCTGCGAACGGCTGGTGCGGATCTTCAGCACCGACGGCATCGAGGTGCAGGCGCTGCAGGGCCTGGACCTGACGGTGGACCGCGGCGACCTGGTCGCCCTGGTCGGCGCCTCCGGCAGCGGCAAGTCCACCCTGCTGAACATCCTCTCCGGCCTGGACGCCCCCACCGCCGGCAGCGCCACCGTGGACGGCTGCGACCTGCTGACCATGCCCGCCAAGGAGCGGCTGCGCTACCGCCGCGAGGTGGTCGGCTTCGTGTGGCAGCAGACCGCGCGCAACCTGCTGCCCTTCCTGACGGCCGCGCAGAACGTCGCGCTGCCGGTGCAGTTGCGGGCGGGCCACCGCGCCGCCCGCCGGCAGCGCGGCCGGGTCGCCGAGCTGCTGGAGGCGCTGGAGATCGGCGAGTTGGCGCACCGCCGCCCGGCCGAGCTCTCCGGCGGCCAGCAGCAGCGCGTCGCGATCGCCGTCGCCATGGCCAACTCCCCCGCCGTGCTGCTCGCCGACGAGCCCACCGGCGAGCTCGACACCGAGACCGCCGCCGGCATCTTCGACGCCTTCCGCACCGTCAACCGCGAACTCGGCACCACCGTCGTCATCGTGACCCACGACCCGATGGTCGCCGGCGAGGTGCGCCGCACCGTCGCCATCCGCGACGGCCGCACCAGCAGCGAGGTCCTGCGCCGCACCGAGGTCGACGAGCACGGCACCGAGACCACCAGCGAACGCGAGTACGTGATGCTCGACCGCACCGGCCGCGTCCAGCTCCCCGCCGCCTTCCTGGCCGCCCTCGGCATGGAGCACCGCGTCGCCGCCGACCTCGCCGCCGACCACATCGCCCTGCGGCCCGACGACGCCGGGTGAGCCTCCGCGTTGTCGGTGGCGGCGCCTAAGCTGGACCCCGTGGCAATGATCATGGATCGTGACGGGGTGGCGGAGCGGCTGGAGCCGTTCCGGCGGGAGCTGACGGCGTACTGCTACCGGATGCTGGGCTCGGCCTTCGAGGCGGAGGACGCGGTGCAGGAGACGCTGGTCCGCGCCTGGTCGAAGTTCGACGGGTTCGAGGGCCGTTCCGCGCTGCGGACGTGGCTCTACCGGATCGCCACCAACGTCTGCCTGGACATGGCCCCGGCCGCCCAGCGCCGGGCCCGTCCGATGGACCTGACCTCGCCGTGCCCGGCGAACGCGCCGGACTTGGCGCAGTTGGAGGAGAACGTCTGGGTCGGCCCGGTGCCGGACGCGCGGGTGCTGTCGGGGGATCCGGCGGAGGTCGCGGTGGGGCGGGAGTCGATCCGGCTGGCGTTCGTGTCGGCGCTGCAGAAGCTCCCGGCCCGGCAGCGGGCGGTGCTGATCCTGCGGGAGGTGCTGGCCTGGTCGGCGGCGGAGACGGCGGAGCTGCTGGAGACCTCGGTGGCCTCGGTGAACAGCGCGCTGCAGCGGGCCCGGGCGACGATGGCCGCCCGGGGCCCGGCGGGTGACACCTTCGATCCGCTGGACGAGACGCAGCGCTCCCTGCTGTCCCGGTACGTCCAGGCGTTCGAAGCCTTCGACATCGAGGCGTTGAAGCGCCTGCTGCACGAGGACGCGGTGCTGAACATGCCGCCGTTCCAGATGTGGGTGCGGGGCGTGGTCGAGCTGGGCGAGTGGTGGCGGGGCGCGGGCTGCGGCTGCGCGGGTTCGCGGCTGCTGCCGGTGGAGGCCAACGGCACGCCGGCCTTCGCCCAGTACCGCCCGGCCGAGGACGGCAAGGGGTGGACGCCGTGGGGCATCACCCTGCTGGAGGTCGTCGACGGCCGGATCGCCACCATGACCAACCACATGGACGTGGAGCGGCTCTTCCCGCTGTGGGGGCTGCCGATGCGCCTGACCACCGACCCGCGGGCCTGACGGCCGCTCACTCCAGGGGCAGCGCCCCGGCGAGCCCGGTCAGCTCCAGCAGCAGCAGCCAGCGCTCGTCCGCCCCGCGCAGCACCACCAGGTGGCCCGCCCGCCGCACCAGCAGCGCCAACTCCCCGACCCGCCGCAGCTCACCGGGTCCGGGCCGGGCCACCTCCCCCACCCGCAGCGCGACGCGAACGGTCTCCGTGCGCCCGGCGAGCAGCGCCTCGAGCCGCGCCCCCGCTCCCGGGTCCAGTCCGATTTCCAGGGTCTCCATGCCGGTACTGACCGCCCGGCGGCCCGGAACTCATCGCCCCGGCGCGATCCCCGCCCCTCCCTGCCCGAACGGTCCGAACGGTCCGAACCATCCGGTCGCAGGGTGGCGGACCGGGTCGGCGGGCCGTCAGACGAAGTAGCCGCCGTCGACGGCGAGCACGCTGCCGGTGACGAACGCGGCGGCGGGCGTGGCCAGGAAGACCACGGCGGCGGCGACCTCCTCGGGGCGGCCGTAGCGGCCCAGCGCGTTGGCGGCGCGCTGGGCGGCGGCGTTCGGGCCGTCCTGGGGGTTCATCTCGGTGTCGGTGGAGCCGGGTTGCACCACGTTGACGGTGATGGCGCGGGGGGCGAGTTCCTGGGCGGCGGCGCGGCTCCAGGCGACGACGGCGGCCTTGGTGGCGGCATAGTCGGCGAGTCCGGGCCGGCCGGGGCTG
>NZ_JBHUWH010000661.1:0-3284 GCF_042670125.1 Kitasatospora sp. NPDC057198
CAGCACAGACCGCGGACCGCGCCGCCGTCGACGGGGAGCATCAGGCCGGTGAGGTAGGAGGCGGCGGGGGAGAGCAGGAAGGCGGCGGTGCGGCCGAACTCCTCGGGGGTGCCGTAGCGGCGCAGCGGGATGCCGGCGGCGGCCGCCTCGCGGGCGGCGGCGGGGTCGGCGGCGAGGGAGTCGAGTTCGCGGACGCGGTCGGTGTCGATGCGGCCGGGGAGCAGGCCGAGGACGCGGATGCCGCGCGGGCCGAGTTCGTCGGCGAGGGTCTTGGCGGCCATCGCGAGGCCGGGCCGCAGGCCGTTGGAGATGCCGAGGCCGCCGATGGGCTGGCGGACCGAGGTGGAGAGCACGAAGGCGATGACGCCCCCGTCGGTGAGCTGTTCGGCGGCGGTGCGGGCCAGCCGCAGGGCGCCGAGGAAGACGGAGTCGAACGCGCCGCGCCAGGCTTCGTCGGTGGCGGTGGCGACCGGGCCCGCGGCGGGGCCGCCGACGCTGATCAGGATGCCGTCGAAGCCGCCGAAGCGCTCCCGGGCGGCGTCGACCAGGCGTTGCGGGGTGGCCGGGTCGGCGTTGTCCGCGCCGACGCCGTGGGCGCTGTCGCCGAGGGCGTCCGCGGCGGCGGTGGCGGCCGCCGCGGTGCGGCCGGTGACGACGACCTTGGCGCCTTCGGCGACGAGCTGCCGGGCGGTGGCGTGGCCGAGCCCCCGGGTCGCGCCGGTGACCACGTACACCCTGTCCTTGAGTCCGAGATCCATGCCGACCATTCTCGCCGGTCGGCACGGATCGCGGACGGCGGGTCAGCCGATCGGGACGCCCGGGTCGGCCAGGGCGGTACCGCCGGTGACGGTGTTGTCGGCGGTGACGGTGACCGGGCAGTCGGCGGAGTAGTTGGTGACGTCGATCGCGTACTTGGCGGGGTTGGTGCCGGTGGCGCCGGTCAGGTCGGAGGCGTTGTGGCGGAAGACGGTGCCGCAGCCCCAGCCGGGCTGCTGGGTGTGGGTCTGGTAGCCGTCGTTCATGGTGCGCACGCCGGTGTTGTTCTCGATGACGTAGTCGTTGCCCTTCACGTCGACCCAGGAGTCGTCGTAGTTGGCGTTCGTCAGGCCGTTGCCGTCGAAGCGGTTGCCGGAGACCAGGCCGCCGGTGGTGCCCTCCTTGAGGTCGATGTTCTCGCCGCCGATGTTCGGGCCGATGGTGTTGTTCAGGATCTGTACGTGGTCGCTCCTGTCGGTGAGCGTGTTGGCGGTGCCGACGTAGACGCCCTCGCCCTTGCCGTCGCGGGCGGTGCCGGTGTCGTGCACGGTCGAGTCGCGCAGCACGCCGTAGCTGGAGGAGTTGCGGAAGTGCACGCCCTCCATGGTGGTGTGGTGGACCGTCACGCCCTCGAGCGCCACGTGGTCGGAGGCGTCGACCATGATGCCCTTCTGGGCGTGGGTGACGGTGATGCCCCGGACGGTCCAGTAGGGGGCGCCGGCCAGTGAGAGGCCGTAGCCGCCGCCGGTGGAGGTGGTGAGGACGGCGTTCGGGGAGCCGGACAGGGTGATCCGGGCGGTGGCCGTGCCCGGCGTGGTGATCTTGAAGTTGCCGGTGTAGGTGCCGTCGGCGAGCTGGATGGTGCGGCCGGGGACGGCGGCGCTCAGCGCGGCCTGGAGCTCCTTGGCGGTGGTGACCCGGACGGTGTCCGCCGGGGGCGGCGAGAGGGTGGCGTCGTTCTGGCCGGGGGTGCTGACCGGGGCGGAGGGCGTGGGGGAGGCCGAGGCGGGCGGGGCCGTGGTGGGCGGGGCCGTGGGCGTGGGCGTGCCGGTGCCGGCCGTGCTCAGCGAGACGTCGTCGGCCTGGTAGGGGCTGCCGTACCAGCCGCTCAGCGTGACGGTGACCCGGGTGGTGTCCGGGCCGGTGGTGAAGGTGCGGGTGAGCTGCGTCCAGTCGGCGGCGTTCGCCCAGGTGGAGGTGGACACGCCGGTGCCGGAGGCGGCGAGGGTGACGTACGGGCCCTTCACCCAGGCGGTCAGGGTGTAGCCGGTGTTCGGCTGGACGGTGACGCTCTGGGAGCAGGGGGCGAGGTCCGCGGCGCCGGGGGAGGCGGCCAGCGCGGCGGTGCCGGAGTGCGGGTTGGAGGTGCTGGTGGCGGCGGTGCCGGCGCAGCTCCAGGGGGTGAGCGCGGCGGACTCGAAGCCGCCGTCGGCGAGGAGTTCGGTGGCCGCGCCGGCCCGGGCGGGGAGCAGGGCGAGGACGGCCGAGCCCAGGGCCAGGGCGGCGGTCGCGGCGCCGCCGCGGTGGATGCGGTGCGTCATGAAAGTGCGCTCCAGTGTGGGGGAAAGAGCGGTACGGGCATGTGCACGGCCAATTTGGACTAGACCAATACGGGGCGTCAATGGGTGTGCGCCGGCCGCCCCCGGACCGGGTGTCAATGGCGCCGGACCGGGAACCGTCCGAAGATGGGGGGACCGGACCACCCACCCGAGGTGCAGCGCATGGACAGTCGGCGGTTGCCGAACATCGACGGCGTCGCGGCGGCCCTGGTCGACGGCGACGGACGCGTCGTGGGCTGGACGGCCGCCGCCGAGCAGCTGCTCGGGCTGCCCGCCGACCAGGTCACCGGCCGCCCCGTCAGCGAGCTGCTGGCCGACGGGCCGGCCGACGGCGGCGCGCTCGGCAGGCGGACCGGCCACGTCCGGCTGCGTACCGGCGGCGGCGCCCCGCTGGAGGCCGCCTACCAGGTGCTCCCGCTGGCCGGCGAGCACGGCGAGGTGCGCGCCCTGGTGCTGGCCACCCCCGCCGACACCGTCGCCCGCCGCCGCCAGGACGAGGCGTTCACCCGGGAGCTGTTCCTGCAGGACCGGATCGGCCTGGCCTTCTTCGGCACCGACCTGCGGCTGCTGCGCACCAACACCCACCTGCTCCCGTACACCGGCCTGCCCGCCCACCTGGCCGGACACCGGCTCGGCGACTTCCTGCAGCCGCAGGACGCGGCGGCCGCCGAAGCGGTCCTGCGCGGCGTGATCGCCACCGGGGAGCCGGTGGTCCGCACCGAACTGCCGATCCGCACCCTGGACGACCCCGGACCGGCCGTGGTCATGGAGATCCAGGCGTTCCGGCTGCAGGCCCCCGACGGGGCGCTGATCGGGGTGGCCGCGCTGTTCGGCGACGTCACCGAACTGCACCGCTACCGGCGGCGCGCCGACGTGCTGCACCGGGCCACCGCCGCCGTCGGCGGCTCGCTCTCGGTGGCCGGCACCGCCGAGGACCTGGCCGGCGTCCTGGTGCCCGGCCTCGGCGAC
>NZ_JBHUWH010000662.1:0-3242 GCF_042670125.1 Kitasatospora sp. NPDC057198
CGCTGGTGCCGGTCCGGGCGGCCGCGTACCTGCCCCACGGCCGGAAGGCAGTGGGGCAGGTACGGGTGGTGAGCCCGGACGACCGCGACCCGGCGAACGACCGGACGCCGTTCGTGCTCACCGTCTCCTGACGCGGCGCCGACGGCGGATCAGCGGCGGGTCAGCGGTAGACCCGCAGGTAGTCGGCGCTGAACGCGACCGGTGCGCTGCCGCTCGCCGCCGGGTGGTACTGCCCGGCGCTGAGCGAGAGGTTGAGGATGGGGTAGGCCGACCAGTTCGCGCCGACGCCCGTCCCGTCGGAGAACACCTTCGCGCCGTTGACGTACCAGTCGACCGAGTCCGCGCCGTAGTACGTGCCGATGGTGACCCAGCGGTCGGGGGCGATCGCGTTCGCGTCGGTGTGGTACTTCAGGCCGGAGCGGATCCGGTTGGAGAGCTCCAGCAGGTTCGGGTTGTCCGGGTGGTACTCGAAGCTGTCGATCTCGTTGTTGCCGTCCTTCCAGGTCCACAGCGCGGGCCAGGCCCCGGTGCCGGCGGGCAGCTTGACCCGGGTCTCGATGTAGTCGCCGGTGCGGACCTGGAAGCCGTCCTTGCTGTACTCGGTGGTGAGCAGGCCGGTGTCCCACGCCTGCCTGCCGTTCTCCAGGGTGTGCGCGGACGGGGTGGCGGTGAAGGTGGCGACGCCGCCGGAGACGGTGACGGCGGACGGGGCCAGCCAGTCGAGCTTGTTGTCGTCGGGGTTGTGGCTGCCGTAGCGGTACGCGCTGCTGCGGTCGCCGGTCCACTTGCTGCCCCAGGCGATCGGGCCGGAGAACTCCTCCGCCCAGGTCAGCGCCTTGCCCGGGACGGGTATGGCGGGCGCGGCGGGCGCGCTCGGCTCGGCGGGCGTGCTCGGCGCGGCGTCGGCCACGGTGAGCGTCCGCGAGGGCAGGTTGTGCCAGCCGCCCGCGGTGTCCTGCCAGAACCCGAACTGGGTGTAGCTCCCGGCCGGCAGGGTGCGGGCGCCGGTGGTGACGGTGGCGCCGCCGGGGCAGATCCGGACGTTGCTCGCGCTGCCCGGGAAGTCCAGGTTGGTCCCGGCCGCGTCGCGGACGCCGACGCCGACGGTCTTCGCGGTGAAGCAGCGGTTCGCGTGCAGGGTGAGCGAGGCGGTGCTCGCGCTGCCGGCGGTCATCCCGGTCGGGGCGAGCCGGTCCTGGACGACGCTGACGGCGCCGGTGGTGAGGGCCGCGGCGGGCCCGGCGGCGAGCGGTACGCCGACCAGGGCGGCGGCGCCGGCCAGGACGCCGAGTCGGGCGGGAGCGGTACGGGCGAGGGGCGTGGGTCGCATGGGGTGGGGTCCTCCGCGACGCCTGCGAGGTGAGCTGTCGGGTTCGGTCCGCCGCGGAATCACCGCACGCGCCCGGCCGCACGCACGCGCGGCTTCACCCCGAGCCGCACCCGGTCCCCACCGCCGGGCAGGGGCGGTGGCCGGGCAGGGCGTACTGCCGTGGGTCCCCCGCTCCCGCCCGTGGTGTGTGCTGTGGGAACGCCGTCGACCGGGCAGGATTCGGCGTCCCGACGGCGGATGCACCCCGTCCGGGGCACCCTCGCAGGCTAGGCAGATTGTCGCTTTGTCTCCAAGGCTCCCGCCCTCGCTGAGAGCACTCTCACACCCCGCCCGCCCAGGACCGCCGGACCGGCCCGACCAGGACCGCTCCGGCGGGTCAGCCCTCGTCCGCCCACAGCCCGTCGAGGTCGAGCCGGAGGGCGTGCAGGCCACCCGCCCCAGCGGTCAGCAGGCGGCCGTCCGCGGTGAGCGCCACCGCGCTGCTGTCGTGCAGGGCCGGTAGCGGGGCCACCCGCCCGCTGAAGAGGTGCCAGAGGTGGATCCGCCGGTCGGACCAGGCGACGGCGAGGACGGGCCCGGCCTCGGTGTCGGCGGCTCCGAGTGCGGTGGGGATCGCGTTGCGGCGTTCCACGGGGCCCGGCATGAGTTCGCCGCTGCCGGAGTCCCAGAGTCGGACCGCTCCGTCGAGACCGCCGGTGAGCAGGAGGAGCGTGCCGGTGTCCGGCAGGTCGAGGCAGGCGACCGCGGTCACCCCGGAGCGGTGGGGTTCGACGGTGCGTGCGCCCAGGCCGGGGTCGCGCAGCGACCAGAGGTGGACGCGGCCCTTGCCGTCCCCGAGCGCGGCGTAGCGGGTGGAGGCGCCCAGGGCGGTGATTCCGTCGTCGGCCGACAGCAGGGTCCTGGCGTTGTGGTGCAGCGTCATGTGGTGCGCGCTGCTCGGGACCGCTCCGGGGACGAGCGGGATCGGGTTCAGGACTCCCGAGCGGTCGAGCCCGAGCAGGCACCTGCCGTCCAGGGCCGCAAGCGACTGGGGGGACCAGGGCGTTCCCGCGTCCGGGCTGCCGGTGGCCCGGCCGTCGGCCGTGGTGCGGCGGGTGAGCCTGCCGAGGGCGTCGGCGCTCACCACCGTGCGACGGCCGTCCGCCGTCGCGGGGAGCAGGGCCAGTGCGGCGGTCGCCCGTCCGGGGAGCGACCACTCGGCGGTCCAGGCGGAGGTCTCGGCCAGCGGCCGCAGGTACTCCGCGAGTCTCGGGTCCCGGCCGACCGCCGCAGCGTGCAGGAGGGCGGCGCGTTCCGCATCGGTCAGCCCGTGCCGAGAGGGCGGGGGCGGCGTCCTCCCAGACCTCGCGCAGGTGGCGGGGCGCGGCCGTCGAGGGGTCCGCGAGCGCGGCGGTGACGGCTGCCACCGAGCCGTGCACCAGGTAGCCGGGGTCGGTCAGCAGTCGGCGCGCGGCCGCCGCGGAGGGTGCCCGGTCGAGGGCGTGCTCGCGCTGCTCGGGCGTGGCGGTGCGCCAGTCCGCACCGGCCTGCGGGCCGTCCGGCGGCGCCGGTTCCGCGAACGGCGCCGCCCCCGCCGGGGCGTCGAGCAGCAGGGTCAACGGGTCGTCGCCGCCGAGCAGTTCGGCGGTGTCGGTCTCGACGACCAACCGGACACCGGGCAGTTCCCGCAGAGGGGCGATCAGCTCCGCCACGACCTCGGCCGGGGAGGCGGCGGGCAGCTGGGCGGGCCCGCGTCCGGCGCGGTGCAGGTCCGCGACGAGGAGCAGCACCGGGCGCGGGTCGGCCGCCAGTCGGCGGACGAGTTCGGCCGGTTCCAGCGGGCCGTAGCCGAGTTGGCGGCCCGTCTGCCAGGACAGGGTCCGTACGGTCTGTCCCTCGGCGAAGCCGACCGCGTGGACGGTGGCCCCGGGGT
>NZ_JBHUWH010000663.1:0-3232 GCF_042670125.1 Kitasatospora sp. NPDC057198
GGGCCCGGCCGCCGCACCACACCGGCTGCCGGGCCCCGGCGCGTCCCGCCGCACCGCCGGCCGGGTTGCCTGCCGGGTGTCCGAACGGTGAGATCCCGGAAACCCCCGGGCAACACGAAACACCGCTGAAACACCGGTGACGACGACGCGAAATCCGGCCCGGCGACACTCCCCGCATGCTCCTCGCTGACTCCCCACCCACCCTGGACAGCGGCGACACCGCCTGGCTGCTGGCCTGCACCGCGCTCGTGCTGCTGATGACACCGGGCCTGGCGCTGTTCTACGGCGGCATGGTGCGCACCAAGAGCGTGCTCAACATGATCATGATGAGCTTCACGTCGATCGCCGTGGTCACCGTGGTCTGGCTGCTGGCCGGCTACTCGCTGGCCTTCGGCAAGGACGCCGGCTGGGGCCTGATCGGCTCCCTCGACCACCTCGGCATGTCCGGCATCACCCCGCACGACCTCACCGGCGACGTGCCCACCCTGCTGTTCGCGACCTTCCAGCTGACCTTCGCGATCATCACCGCCGCGCTGATCTCCGGCGCCATCGCCGACCGCGCCAAGTTCGGCTCCTGGGTCGCCTTCACCGCCGTCTGGACACTGCTGGTCTACGTGCCGGTCGCGCACTGGGTGTTCGCCCCCGACGGCTGGATCCTGAGGCACCTCGGCGCCCTCGACTTCGCCGGCGGCACCGTCGTCGAGGTCAACTGCGGCGCCAGCGGCCTCGCCCTGGCCCTGCTGCTCGGCCCGCGGCTCGGCTTCAAGAAGGAGGCGATGCGCCCGCACAACCTGCCGCTGGTGCTGCTCGGCGCCGGCCTGCTCTGGTTCGGCTGGTTCGGCTTCAACGGCGGCTCCGCGATGGGCGCGAACGGGCTGGCCGCCGCCGCGGTCCTCAACACCCAGGCGGCCGGCTGCGCGGGCCTGCTCGGCTGGCTGGTGGTCGAGAAGAAGCGCGACGGCCACGCCACCACCCTCGGCGCCGCCTCCGGCGCGGTCGCCGGACTGGTCGCCATCACCCCCTCCTGCGGCAGCGTCGACCTGTTCGGCGCGCTGGTGATCGGCCTGGCCGCCGGCGTGGTCTGCTGCTACGCCGTCAGCTGGAAGTTCCGCCTCGGCTACGACGACTCGCTCGACGTGGTCGGCGTGCACTTCGTGGCCGGCGTCCTCGGCACCGTGCTGATCGGCCTGTTCGCCACCGCCGTGATGACCGGCGGCCCCGCCGGGCTGCTGCACGGCGGCGGGCTCGGCCAGCTCGGCAGGCAGCTGGTCGCGGTGCTGGTGGTCGCCGGGTACGCGTTCGGCGCGACGTACGGCATCGGCCGGGCGATCGACCGGGTGATGGGCTTCCGGGCCGAGCCCGAGCACGAACTCACCGGTCTGGACCTCGCCGTGCACGCCGAGAACGCGTACGATCACGGCGTCCTGGGCCACGGCTCCGCCACCGCCCACGCCACCAGCGTGCACCCGCACGGTGCGCCCGCCTCCGACAGGACCCGCACGGTATGAAGCTGATCACCGCCGTCGTCAAGCCGTTCAAGCTGGACGAGGTCAAGACCGCGCTGCAGGAGCTCGGCGTGCACGGCCTGACCGTCACCGAGGCCAGCGGCTACGGGCGGCAGCACGGCCACACCGAGGTGTACCGCGGCGCGGAGTACCGGATCGACCTGGTGCCGAAGGTCCGGATCGAGGTGGTGGTGGAGGACGAGGACGCCGAGCGGGTCACCGACGCGATCGTGGCCGCCGCCCGGACGGGGAAGATCGGCGACGGCAAGGTGTGGGTGGTGCCGGTGGACGGCATCGTCCGGGTCCGCACCGGCGAGCGCGGGCCGGACGCGGTCTGACGGTCGGTCAATCCGACTCCGGCCCCCGGGAGTTGCGGCTCCCGGGGGCTTCTCGCGCCGTTAATCGGATGCGGCCCGGCCGGTTCCGGGTTAGTGTCCCGACATGTCCGCCTTCCACCAGATCTACGGCTGACGCGGCCGGGGCAGCGCCCCGAGCCCGTGCGTCCCGCCCGCCCGCGCGCCCGTACGACGGCGCCCCGGCGGTGCGGTGTGTTGTCCACGCCCCCGTAGAACGGAAGCAGGTGCTCTCCGCATGACCCGTCCACCCCGTCGTGCCCACATCGCGATGGTCGGCATCCCGGCCGTCAGCCACGTCCGCCCGAGCCTGGAGGTGATCCGCGAGCTCGTCGCCCGCGGCCACCGGGTGACGTACGCCAACGACCCCGCCGTCGCCGAGCTGATCGCCCCCACCGGCGCCGAGCTCGTCCCCTACCCCTCCACCCTGCCGGTCGCCGACCACGACTGGCCGGAGGACGCCATCGGCGCCATGCGCGTCTTCCTGGAGGACGCGATCGCGCTGCTGCCCCGGCTGCGCGCCCACTACGACACCGACCCGGCCGACCTCTACCTGTACGACATCGGCGCCTACGCGGCCCGGGCGCTGGCCGAGGCGCAGGGCCGGCCGGTCGTGCAGCTCTCGCCGACCATCGTCGGGTGGGACGGCTACCAGGAGGAGATCGGCGCCCAGCTGCGCCGGCTGCCCGGCGCCGACGCCTACTTCGCCCGGTTCGCCGAGTGGCTGGCAGGCAGCGGCGCCACCACGCTCGACGTGGACGCCTTCTCCGGGCGGCCGGCCCGGGCCGTCGCGATGATCACCGAGGCGATGCAGCCGCACGCCGACCGGGTCGACCGGGAGGCGGTGGACTTCGTCGGCCCGTGCTTCGACCTGCGGGCCGAGCAGGGGAGCTGGCGGCGCCCGGCCGGCGCGGAGAAGGTGCTGCTGGTCTCGCTCGGCTCGGCGTACACCCGGCAGCCGGAGTTCTACCGCCGCTGCCTGGCGGCCTTCGGCGGCCTCCCCGGCTGGCACCTGGTGCTGCAGATCGGCAGGCACACCGACCCGGCGGAGCTGGGGGAGGTCCCGCCCGGCGTCGAGGTGCACCCCTGGGTGCCGCAGCGGGCGGTGCTGGCGCAGGCCGACGCCTTCGTCACGCACGCCGGGATGGGCGGCTGCGGGGAGGGCCTGCTCGCCGGGGTGCCGATGATCGCGGTGCCGCAGGCCGCCGAGCAGTTCATGAACGCCGACCGGCTGGTCGAGCTCGGGGTGGCCCGCCGGATCGACACGGCGGACGCCACGCCGCAGGCGCTGCGGGCGGCGCTGGACGAGCTGGTCGGCAGCCCGGCGGTGGCGGCCCGCGCCCGGGAGCTGAGCGCCCGGGCGGCGTCCGAGGG
>NZ_JBHUWH010000664.1:0-3225 GCF_042670125.1 Kitasatospora sp. NPDC057198
CCGCAGAACCTCGCGGGGGCGGCTTCTCGCGCCTCAGTGGGTCTCGGTGACCTTGGCGAGCGCGCGGGGGGCGTCCGGGTCCTGGCCGCGGGCGATGGTGACCTCGTAGGCCAGCAGCTGCAGCGGCAGGATCTCCAGGATCGGCTGGACCTCCTCGGGCACGCCGGCCGGCAGCGCGAAGCCCGCGCTGGCGGCGTCCACCTGGCCCTGCTGGCCGATCACGACCAGGTCCGCGCCGCGGCCGCGCAGGCGGTCCAGGACGGGCTGCAGGGCCTCGCCGCCCTTGCCGTCCGGGACGATCGCGATGACCGGCGAGACGTTGTCCACCATGGCCAGCGGGCCGTGCAGCAGGTCGGCGCCGGAGAACGGGGACGCCGGGATGTAGGTGGTCTCCATCAGCTTCAGCGCCGCCTCGCGGGCGGTCGGGTAGCCGTAGCCGCGCGAGGTGATGACCAGGCGCTGGGCGAAGCGGTAGCGCTCGGCCAGGTCCTTGACCTCGCCCTGGCGGGCCAGGATGCCGGCCGCCAGGCCGGGCAGCGCCTTCGCCGCGGAGCCGTCGCCGCCGCGCAGGCCCTCGACGAACAGGTACAGCGCCAGCAGCTCGGCGGTGTAGGTCTTGGTGGCGGGCAGCGCCTTCTCCGGGCCGGCCAGCACGTCGATGTGGAACTCGGAGACCTCGGCGAGCGGCGAGGCAGCGTTGTTGGTGACCGCCAGGGTGATCGCGCCGGCCTCGCGGGCCGCCTTGGTGGAGGCCACCAGGTCGGGCGAGCCGCCGGACTGGCTGACCGTGATGACCAGGCAGTCGGCGAGGTCCGGCTTGGCGCCGTACGCGGTGGTGGTCGACATCGAGGTCAGGCCGGCCGGCTTGCCGAGCAGCACCTCGATCAGGTACTTGGCGTACAGCGCGGCGTTGTCGGAGGTCCCGCGGGCGGTCAGCAGGACGAAGCGCGGGTTGCGGGCGGCGATCTGCGCGGCGATCTCACGGATCGCGGGCGCGCCCTCGTCGAGGATGCGCTGCAGGACGGCCGGCTGCTCGGCCATCTCCGCCGACATGATCCTGCCGGGTACGGAAACAGTCTGCGGGTCGGACATCGGGGTGTGCCTCCGTGGAGAGATGGTTCTACCCCGTGGGGCGGGACGCCCGACGGGGACCTCTGAACGGCGGCGAGTCCGCACCCTCGCTGCGTGGAACTGTTCTGAGGCGATCCTACGTGCGACCGGGCCCCGCGGCACACTCCGTGACGGTGCGCCGGGGCCCGGTCTCAGGGATCGGGACGCCGGACGGTCGGCCGGCCGTCCGGTCAGCCCTGGTTGTTGATCAGCTGGTCCATCTCGGCGTCGGCCTCCTTGGTGGCCTCCTCGACGCTCTTGCCGGAGAAGATCGCGTTCAGCATGTTGGGCAGGATGCCCTGCTTCTCGATCGCGCCCCAGCCGGGGGCGAGCGGGGTGAACCAGGCGTTCTCCACCGCGTTGGCGGCGGCGGCGGTGTTGGGCTTGCTCTTCAGCGGGGCGAGCTGGACCAGGTTGTTGGGCAGGGTGTCCTTGTCGGCGAGCAGCTGCTCGGACTTGGTGCTGGTGAACATCCGCACCCAGTCGGTGGCCGCCTGGGCGTTCTGCGACTTGGCGGTGACCGCCAGGTCGGAGCCGCCGATGAAGGACGGCAGCGGCTTGCCGTTCGGGCCGGGCATCGCGGCGAGCTTGAGCACGTCCTTCAGCGCCGGGGTGCCGGTGATCGGGGCGGTGGCGACGTTCTGCTCCCAGCCGTTGGCGTAGATCAGGCCGGCCTTCTCGTGGCCGAGCACCTTGGCCTGGTCCTGCTCGTTGACCTTCAGGTCGCCGCTCTTGTTGTACGTCCTGACCAGCTCGACGAAGTGCTGGAGGCCCTGCTGCGACTTGGCGTCGTGCAGCGAGCCGTGCCAGACGCCGCCCGAGTCGTAGCGGGCGATCGAGCCGCCGTACGCGGTGACGTAGGACATCGCGGCGTACCAGTAGGGGCCGGGCAGGTACAGCGAGGAGTAGCCGGCGCTGTTCCTGCCGTACTTGCTCGCCATCTTGTCGAGGGCGCCGGTCAGCGCCTCCTCGGTCTGCGGGAAGTCGGCGGAGCCGGTGGCTTCCTGGAACATCTTCGAGTTGTAGATGCCGACGCGGGCGCCCGCGTAGTAGGGCACGCAGTAGAGCGTGCTCTCGTAGGTGCAGGTGTCGACCAGACCCTTGATCCAGTTGTCGGAGTTGTCGAAGGTGTTGGCCTCCTGCTTCAGCAGGTCGCCCTTGACGATGTACTTGAGCGTCTCGGTGTTGCCCAGCTCGACCACGTCCGGGGCCCGGCCGTCGGCGATCGCGGCGTCCAGCTCGGCGGTCTTCTTGCCCCAGTCGTGGTAGCTCAGCTTGATCTGGACCTTCGGGTACTTCTCGGCGAACTCGTCGTTCACCTGCTGCACCAGCTCGGGCCAACCCTTCTGGGCGTCGTCCATCAGCCAGACGGTCACGGTGCCGGTCATGTTCTTCGTGTCGACGTTCGTCGGGGAAGGCGACGGGCTGCCGGACGAGCAGCCCGCGGCGGTGGCCAACAGGGCTGCGGTGCTGAGCGTGGCCAGTACCTGACGCTTCACGCGTTCCTCCGGATGGGGGCGGGGAGGTCTGCGCGGTGGTACAGACCAGCTTTCCGGATCTTGGCCTAGACCATTTTGGGGCGTCAACGCGGGTGCGGTTTCGCACCCTGCTCGTTGTCAATCCGTTGTCTTCCCTGTCCCGGCCACGTCAAGAGGTGCCGGGTGATCAACTTTCACATGACTTAATGCTTTCTTAAAGTCACCCTCCGTGTTTTCCGCCGATCAAGGTGCGTTGCGGCTAATCCCCTGGCCACCCCGCCGCACCACGCGCTCCGGCCCGCGGTGCCGCCGAGTACCGTCACCGACCGTGGCGGGACGAACGATCCCATTTCCCGCGCGGCGGCAATCGCCGCGATTCCCGGCCCGTCCGGCCGGGAATGCCCGCGGCCGCGGCAATTGGACAATGGCGATCGCGGCCGCCGGTCCGGATCCGGAGCCCGGATCGGCACCGGATGCGGCAATTCCGCGTCCCGCACTCCGGAACACCTCCCCGACGGCTTTCCGGTCCGGCGCTCGGGGCCGGCGCCCGTCCGCCCGCCAATGGATTTCACCGGGCGCGGTCGGGCGCGGGAAATCGGCCCGCCCGGCCCGGGGCATTCGGCCGGCGGCGTCCCGT
>NZ_JBHUWH010000665.1:0-3202 GCF_042670125.1 Kitasatospora sp. NPDC057198
CAGGAAGACGGTCGCCAGGTAGGCGTCCTCGGTGCCGGCGAACTCCAGCTTCACGTTCCGGCCCCGGTAGGCGGACAGGTCGACGGTCTTCTGGACGTAGCCGGCGGAGGCGTTGGCGTTGGAGTAGGCGGCCAGCGCGGTGCCGTTGACGTTGACCACGAGGGTGTCGTAGGCGGTGGAACCGGACTCCTGGGTGCTCACCTTCAGCCAGAAGGTGAGCTTGGGGCTGCCGCTGGACGGGACCGCGACGTTCGACCGGGACAGCGACTCGACGGCGGAGGTGCCGTAGCCCATCATCCAGGCGTACCAGGAGCCGCCGTGCGCGGGCTGCAGGACGGAGTCGGTGATGTCGTTGTCGCTCTGCGTCCAGCCGGTGGTGCCCTGTTCGAAGCCGCCGTTGGTCAGCGCGTTGCCCGGGTTCGGGCTGCCGGTGGACGACGGGGACGGGGAGGGCGAGGGGCTGCTGGAGCCGGAGGGCGACGGGGAGGGGCTGCTGCCCGTGCCGGGGTCGGGCAGTGCGGTGCCGACGCTGACGGCGGCCCACGCCTTGGAGACCAGGTACCGCTCCTGCGAGTTGGCCCCGTACAGGTCGGCGGCGGCCTGCAGGGTGGCGGTGCGGGCGCCGGAGTAGGTGGTGGTGGAGGTCATGTAGGTGGTCAGGGCGCGGTACCAGACGGCCGCAGCCTTGTCCCGGCCGATGCCGGTGAAGGTGTCGTTGTTGCAGGTGGTGGCGTTGTGCGCGCGCCCGCCGATGGTCTTGGCACCGGTGCCCTCGGCCGCCAGGTAGAAGAAGTGGTTGGCGATGCCGGAGGAGTAGTGCACGTCCACCTGCCCGGCGTTGGAGCTGTAGCAGGACAGCGAGGAGCCGTCGGCGGAGGGGTTGTCCATCCGGCGCATGTAGCCGCCGGACATGTTGAGCTTCTCGCCGATGTAGTAGTCGCCCGGGTCGCCGGCGTTGTCGGCGTAGAACTCGACCATGGTGCCGAAGATGTCGCTGGTGGCCTCGTTGAGGCCGCCGGACTCGCCGGAGTAGTTGAGGTTGGCGGTGGCGGCGGTGACGCCGTGGCTCATCTCGTGGCCGGCCACGTCGAGCGCGGTGACGGGGGTGTTGCCGTTCTGCGAGGAGCCGTCGCCGAAGAACATGCAGAAGCAGTCGTCGTCGTAGAAGGCGTTCAGCAGGCCGGTGTCGACGTGCACGTACGCGGGGGCGCCGCGGCCGTCGTTGCGGATGCCGGAGCGGTTGAAGGAGTCCTTGTAGTAGTCCCAGGTCTTCGCCAGGCCGTAGGAGGCGTCCACGGCGGCGCTCTCCCGGCTCGAAGTGGTGCCGGTGCCCCAGGAGTTGGTGGACTTGGAGAACGTGCGGGCGTTCTGCTTCGGGTTCGTCTGCGGGCTGTTGTAGGCGTCGTAGACGATCGTGCCGCCGTGGGAGGCGTCGGTGAGGGTGTAGCTGCCGCCGGACTGGGTGGTCTCGATGGAGACCTGGCCGACGGTGGTGCCGTTGCCGGTGCCGGTGACGCCCTGGTGCAGCTCGTACTGGTCGAGCGGCGCGCCGCTGGCCGCGTCGACGACGACCGCCTCGCGGGAGGCGGCGCCGGCCTCGCCGTCGCCGGTGACGGTGGATCGGTAGGCGAGGACGGGGACCTTGCCGACCGCGTACACCACCAGGGTGCTGCCGTCCGCGCTGCCGGTCCTGGCGTTCTTGACGTGCTTGGCGTGGCGGACGGCCGCGGCCGAGGCGTCGGCCGCGCTGAGCTTCGGCGTGGTGCCGGCGACCTTGAGCGCGCCCCGGTGGGCCTGGTCGGAGCCGGTGGCCCGGCCGTTCCGGTCGTAGTGCACGACCAGGTCGCCGCCGATGACGGGCAGGCCGCGGTAGGTGCGGTCGTAGCGCACGTGCCGGGCGCCGTCGGTGTCGAGCAGCACGTCCTTGGCGACCAGGCGCTCGTCGGGGCCGAAGCCGAGCGACTTCGCGACGGCCGCGGCCTCCCGGTCGGCGGTGCGCAGCGCCTCGGCGCGCCCGTCGGCGCTCATCGCCCGGGCCCCGGTGCCGGGGCGGACGGTGGGGTCGGCGGCCGCGCTGGTCTGGGTGGCCACCGCGGTCAGGGTGCCCAGGGTGAGGGCGGCCGCGACGGCGGCTGCGAGGGCGTTCTTGCGGGACATCGCATTCCTCCCGCCGAGCTGGGGTTGAGGGGGGAGAGGGCCGTCGGACGTCGTCTGGGGGTGGGGGAGCGTCCGGCGGCCGGGGGGCAGCTCGACTGTGGCCATGAGGCTAGGGAAGGCGGGGGGCGGTCGAAATCAGGGCAATCCCTTGACCTGGACCGCGGCGGCCGCGGTGGCGCACGATGGCCCGGTGCCAGACTCCGCGACGTGGTTGAGCGAACTCCGGGAACCGGTCGGTGCCGTGCTGCCGGCAGTGCCGGACGAGGGGCCCGGCAGCCGCCGGGTGGTGCTGTTCGGGCCGCCGGGGATCGGCCGGACCACCGCGGCCGGCGCCCTGGCGCGACGGCTGGGGCGGCCCGTGCTGCGGCTGGCCCCGGGCCCGCAGGACGCCCCCGTCCCGTGGACCGGTCTGCTCGAACTGGCCCTGGCCCTCCAGCCGTTGCCGGCCGCGTACGAACTCGCCGCGGCGGTCGACGGGGCCGCCGGCGCCGAACCCGCCGACGCCTCGCTGCGGCTGCGCCGGCTGGCCACCGCCCTCCTGCGGGAGGTGCCGCCGCTGACCCTGGTGGTGGACAACGCCCAGTGGCTGGATCCGGCCAGCGCGGCCGTGCTGCGCTGGGCCCTGCGCCTGGTCCCCGAGCTGCCCGTCATCGCCACCGAGCGCAGCTGGCGCCCCGGGACCGAGGGCCACTGGAGCGGCGAGGACGCGCGCGCGGTGCGCGTCCCGCCCCTGACGGTCCGCCAGCTGTCGTCCGTGCTCGCCCCGCACCGCCACACCCTCCGCCAGGTCGGCCGGATCCACCGGTGCAGCGGCGGGAACCCGGCGCTGGCCCTGGCGCTCGCCGAGACCGCCGACCCGGGGACGGACCCGGACGGCGAGGACGGGACGGCGCTGCCCCCGGCGGCGCGCCGGCTGGTGGACGAGTGGCTGGGCACCGTCTCCGAGGAGGCCCGGGAGCTGCTGGCCCTGGCCGCGCTCGACGACCGGCCCGACCGCGAACTGCTGGCCCGCCTCGCCGGCCCGGCCGCCGGCACCCTGCTGGCC
>NZ_JBHUWH010000666.1:0-3154 GCF_042670125.1 Kitasatospora sp. NPDC057198
CCACCCAGGAGCTCCCCCCCCATGACTCTGCCCGGCAACTCCCGCACCCGCGGCGCCCGCCGCCGGCTCCCGGCGGCCACCGGCGCCCTCGCCCTCGCGGCCGGCCTGCTGGCGGCCGGCGCCCCCACCGCCGCCGCCGCGAGCCTCACCCAGGTGAGCAGCTTCGGCTCCAACCCCGGCAACCTCGCGATGTACGAGTACGCCCCCGACGACCTGGGCACCGGCCGCCCGCTGGTGATCGCCCTGCACGGCTGCTCGCAGAGCGCCTCCGACTACCACGCGCACTCCGGCTGGGCGCAGTTCGCCGACCGGTACAAGTTCGCGGTGGTCTACCCGCAGACCGGCTCCTCCAACAACTCGCTCAGCTGCTTCCGCTGGTTCGACCCCGCGCAGAGCACCCGCGGCAAGGGCGAGGCGCTCTCCATCAAGCAGATGGTCGACAAGGCCGTCGCGCAGTACGGCAGCGACACCGGCCGGGTGTACGTCACCGGCCTGTCCGCGGGCGGCGGCCAGGCCGCCAACCTGCTCGCCGACTACCCGGACGTCTTCGCCGGCGGCGCCGTCGACTCCGGCCTGCCCGCCCAGTGCGCCACCACCCAGAACGGCGCCAGCAGCTGCCAGTACGGCAGCATGAACCTCTCGGCCGCCCAGTGGGGCGACAAGGTCCGCAACTCCTACCCCGGCTACACCGGCCCGTACCCGCGGGTGGCGATCTGGCAGGGCAGCTCCGACTACACCGTCTACCCCGTCAACGGCACCGAGCTGCGCGACCAGTGGACCAACGCCTGGGGCATCCCGCAGACCGCCTCCAGCACCCGGTCCCTCCCCGGCAACACCACGCTGACCAGCTACGACGACGCCACCGGCAAGCCCGCCGTCCAGCTGTACTCGATCTCCGGCATGGGCCACGGCCTGGCCGTCGACCCCGGCTCCGGCACCGGCCAGTGCGGCTCCACCGGCTCGTACTACCTCGACACCATCTGCTCCAGCTACTACACCGCCGCGTTCTGGGGCCTCGACGGCTCCGCCGGCACCGCCCTCCCGGCCCCGACCGGTCTCGCGGTGGGCTCCACCACCGACACCACCGCCACCCTGGGCTGGTCGGCGGTCGGCGGGGCGTCGTCGTACAACGTGTACCGGGGCGGGGTGAAGGTCGGCAGCGCGTCGGGGACGTCGTACACCGACTCGGGTCTGGTGGCGGGCACCGGTTACTCGTACACCGTGGCGGCCGTCGACTCCGCCGGGACGGTCGGTGCGCAGTCCGCCGCCGTCACCGCCACCACCACCGCGGGCTCCGGCGGCACCGTCCTCCCGGCCCCGACGGGTCTCGCGGTGGGTTCCACCACCGACACCACCGCGACGCTGGGGTGGTCGGCGGTCGGCGGGGCGTCGTCGTACAACGTGTACCGGGGCGGGGTGAAGGTCGGTAGTGCGTCGGGGACGTCGTACACCGACTCGGGTCTGGCGGCGGGCACCGGTTACTCGTACACCGTGGCGGCCGTCGACTCCGCCGGGGCGGTCGGTGCGCAGTCCGCCGCCGTCACCGCCACCACCACCGCGGCGCCCTACACCCCGCAGTGCTTCACCGCCAGCAACTACGCCCAGGTCACCGCCGGCCGGGCGCACACCAGCGGCGGCTACACCTACGCCAACGGTTCCAACCAGAACATGGGCCTCTACAACCTCTTCGTCACCCACACCCTCAAGGAGACCGCGGACGGCTACTACGTGATCTCCGACAGCGGCTGCTGACGCCCACCGGACCGCCCCGCCGCCCCGCCTCGTCCCGTCCGGTTCCCCGGGTGGGACGGGGCGTGCCGTCGCGTGCCGGTGCGCCTGCCGGTCAGCGCGCGTCGGTCAGCGTGCGTCGGCCAGCGCCGACAGCAGGCGGCCGAGCTCGGCCAGTACGGCCTCCAGCGCGGCCTCCGGCTCCTCGGCGCAGGCCACCGCCACCGCCCCCTCGCACAGCGCGCCGTGCAGCAGCGAGGCGAGCGCCTCGACCTGGCGCTCGGCGATGCTGCCCGCCCTGACCGCGCGGCTCACCCCGATCCGCATCATGTGCCGGCAGTCCTCGCGCACCGCCCGCACCGCGTTCCAGCCCAGCGCGCTCGGCGCGTCGATGATGGTGATCCGCTGCACGGCGGGCTCGTGCGCGCGCACCAGGAAGACCCGGCACCCGGCGACCAGCCCCTCCCACGGGTCCAGGTGGCGGCCGAACTCCTCGGCGATGGCGGCGGCCAGGGCACGCTGCTCGCGCTCGTACACCGCGAGGAACAGCGCCTCCTTGTTGCGGAAGTGGTGGTACAGCGCCCCGCGCGACACACCGGCCTGCTCGCAGACGGTGTCGAGGGAGGTCGCGGCGTACCCGTCGGCAGCGAACAGCCTCCGGGCGGCGGCCAGCAGATCGGCGGTGGTCGCCTCGGAGCGCTGCTGCTGGGTCCTGCGGCCGGGTGGTGTCACCCGCCGGATCCTACGCGGGGCCGGCCCCGCGCCGTGCCCCGGGGCCGGGCGCCGCCACCTTACCTACCGATGGTCGGTAAGTACGCCACTGAACCACCGTCAATCCCCTTTCAGTCGTGGGCTGCGACACATTGACGGCCGACCGCGGCCGGAAGATACATTCCATCCGTCGGTTTCTTCCGATCCGTCAGAAGGCAGGTAGCGCAGATGACAACCTCGGTGATCGTCGCCGGAGCCCGCACCCCCATCGGCCGGCTCGGCGGAGCACTGGCCCCGCTCGACGCCGTCGCACTCGGCGCACACGCCGTCCGGGCGGCCCTCACCCGGGCCGGGATCGCCCCCGAACAGGTCGAGTACGTGGTGATGGGCCAGGTGCTGCAGGCCGGCCTCGGCCAACTCCCGGCCCGGCAGGCCGCCGCCCTGGCCGGCATCCCGCTCGACGTCCCCGCCGTCAACGTCAACAAGGTCTGCCTCTCCGGCATCGACGCCGTCGCCACCGCCGACCTGCTGATCCGCTCCGGCGCGTACGAGATCGTCGTCGCCGGCGGCACCGAGTCGATGACCAACGCCCCGCTGCTGCTCCCCGGCCTGCGCGGCGGCTACCGCGGCACCCCGCCGCACCTGCTCGACAGCGCCACCCACGACGGCCTCACCGACGCCTTCCAGCACATCCCGATGGGCACCGCCACCGACC
>NZ_JBHUWH010000667.1:0-3151 GCF_042670125.1 Kitasatospora sp. NPDC057198
GCCGGGGGGCGGTGACCAGCGCGGCGGCGAGTTCGCCCACCAGCAGGCCCAGCAGCACGGCGGGTGCCGTCTCGGCCAGCCGCGCCGCGCCGGTCCGCCCGGGGGACGCGCCGCGGGCCCGCTGGAGCGCCAGCGCGCCGTCCTCCCGGCGCACCGCGAGCCGGGCGGCCGCCAGCGCCGCCGCGGCGGCGACGGCGAGCAGACCGGCCAGCGCGAAGGAGCGCAGCGCGTCGGTCCGCTCCGAGCGGTGCTGGAAGGCGAGCGCGGTCGCGGACAGCCGCTCGGTCACCTGCGGCGGGGCGGTGGACCGCAGATCGAGCGCGCACGGCAGGGTGTCCAGGGTGCGTTCCCCGCAGAGCGCCAGCACGGCGTCCGTCCGCAGCCGGGGCCCGCCGTCCAGGCGGAACGTCCGGCCGAGTTCGAGCCCCAGCGCCTGCCGGTTCTGCTCGGACAGCGCCACCTCCACCGGGGCCCCCGTCCCGTCGCCCGCGGGCCGGGCCGGCGCCCGCCCCGCCACGTACCGGACCAACGGCGGCGCGTCCTGCGCGTACACCAGTTGCAGTTCGGGATCGAGGCCGTACGGACGGGCCGCGCCGCCGTCCGCGACAGTGGCGGGCACGGCCGAGACCCGGGTCACCGGCTTGCCGAGCACCGCCCCCAGCCGGGGCCCGGCGCCGGCGGCCAGCCGCGAGGTCAGCCGGTCCAGGTCCCGCTGGAAGGTCCCGAGGTGCGGCACCGGCCCGCCGTCCGGGGTGCCCGCCCCGCCGGCCAGCGGCTGCATGCCCGCGGTGGCGGTGACCAGCGGCCCCTGCTCCTCCTCGTGCGCGACGCCCTGCGCGAGCGCCAGGGTGGCCGCCCGTTCGTAGCTCGGCTGCCAGGCCGCGGCGAACGCCGTCACCGTGCCGACCAGCAGGAGGAGCAGCACGTGGAGGGGCAGCCGGCGGCGCGGGACGGTCACGGTCAGGCTCCTGGTCGGACGGGCGGGAAGAGCGTGCGGGGGCACGCGCGGAGGAGCGCCCCGGCGGTGCGGGGGAGCGCCCCGGCGGTGCGGGGGAGCGCCCCGGCGGTGCGGGGGCGCCGGCGGACTCACCCGTCCTCCCCCGCCCGCAGCACCCGCGTCAGGTCCGTCCGGGCCAGCCGGCGCGCCAGCACCGTCGTGACGGTGGCGACCAGCGCCCCCGTGCCGAGCGCGGCCGGCACCGCCGCGGGCCAGCCGGCGGCGGTGCGCAGGGCCGGGAAGACCGCGACGGCGTTGTCGTCCATGACGACGAGCGGCAGCAGGACGGCTGCGAGGCCCAGCCCGAGGGCGGTGCCGGTGAGGACGGAGAAGGCGGTGAGGGTGAGGTGCTCGACGCGCAGGACGGCGGCGGGCAGGCGGGGCGGGCAGCCGAGCGCGCGCAGCAGGGCGAACTCGCGGGCGCGGGCCCTGGCGGCCACCGCGGCCTGGACGGTGGCGCCGGTGGCGACGAACAGGGGGGCGAGCAGCAGGCACAGCCACAGGGAGGTGCGCAGGCCGCGCTGGTAGGGGGTGCGGGCGATCCGGTCGGCGGCGGCGGCCAGCGAGCGGACATCGCCGAGTTCGGGACGGGCGCGCAGGGCGTGCTCCGCGGCGCCGCCGCCACCGGGCGCGGTGGCGGCCCACCAGCGGGTCTCGGTGACGGGATCGGTGCCGTCGAGGAGGCGCTGGGCGGTGAGGGCCGCCAGGTCGGCGAGGACGGCGGGGCGGTCGCGGGGCTGGCCGGGGACGGCGGCCAGGCGGCCGACGATCCGGGCCCGGACCAGCGTCTCGCCGCCGGAGGTGAGGGTGAGCTCGGAGCCGATGCCGTGGCCGGCGGCGAGCAGCGCGTCGTCGGCCAGCACGGGGACGGCGGCGCGCGGGGCGGTGCCGGACAGCGGCACGTAGGCGACCTGCGGGGGGCGGGAGCCGCCGAGGCCGCCGGGCATCTGGGTGCGCAGGACGGCGTGCAGCAGGACGCCCGGCGGGTCGGCGAGGGAGCACGGGCCGGCCAGGTCGTCGCCGGTCTCGGGGATCGGCTTGGCCGGGTTGCGGGCGGCGTAGCCGGGACAGCCGATGTCCTCGGGCCGGCCGGCCCCGGGCGCGGCGGGCTGCCAACCGCTGCCGGCGGGCAGGACCGCCTCCTGCGGCCCGGCGGGGCCGGTCGCGGTGATCCGCCGCAGGTCGAGGGTGAGGCTGCGCCGTCCGGGCAGGTCGACCCGGGGCAGGACCGCGACCCGGGAGATCCGCAGCGGGAGCGCCGCGGCCTGCCGGGCACCGTCGGGCCGGAGCGCGAGGCGGACGGTGTGCTCCCGTCCGTCGGCGGGCCAGTCGGCGGCGGCCTGGACGGTGAGGCCGTCGGCGTCCTGCACGGACAGGGCGAGCCGGACGGAGCCGTCCGGCAGCGGGCCGTCGGCGCCGAGCGCGGCGGTGACCTCGAGCGCGTCCGGATCGCCGGGCAGCGGCAGCCCGTGGTCGGGCAGTCCCTCCCGCAGCAGGGGCAGCAGGTCGCCGGCGGGCCGGTCGGTGAGGTCCGCGCGCAGCGCGGGGAGGGCGTGCGCGGTGGCGCCGGAGGCCAGCGCCCCCGCGGAGAGGGTGCTCCCGGCGGTGGCGGTGTTCAGGGCGACAACGGTGACGGGACGGTCGCCGAGGTCGCCGCGCAGTTCGGCGACGGGGGTGACGGCGCGGACGCCGTCGACCGCGGCCAGCGCCGCGTGCCGGGCGGCGGCGGGCAGGTCGCCGCCGGTGACGGTGAGGTCCGCGCCGACGGCCGCCGCCGCGCGGTCCCGGTAGCTCGGCCCGAAGTCGGCGAGCGCGGTGGCGGAGAACGCGCAGACCGCGAGCGCCAGGACGGGCAGCAGCGCGCCGGCCGCGTGGGAGGCGGCCCGGCGGCCGAGCTGCCAGGCGCCGAGGGCGAGGGCCAGCCCGGTGCCGCGGGCCGCCCGCCGTTCCAGGACCCGGGCCAGCGGGGGCAGCAGCCGCAGCGTCAGCAGCGCCCCGGCGGCCAGCAGCGCGACGGGCGTGAGCACCAGCACCGGGTCGGCCGGACTGCCGAACCCGACGGCGGACGGGGCGGCCACGGCGCTGCGGTAGAGCAGCAGTTGGTGCAGCGTTATGAGCGCGAGGTTGTGTAGATTTCTCTTATACTCTTCTACG
>NZ_JBHUWH010000668.1:0-3136 GCF_042670125.1 Kitasatospora sp. NPDC057198
CCCCGAAGGAGGGGGGAGGGCCGCCCGGCCGGGGCACTCGTCCGCGCGAACCGAGCACCACCACCACGAACGTCCGGGGCACCGCCGCCGAGGTGCCGCCCTCCGCGGGGCAGCGCCGCCAGACCGGAGTAAACGACCATGACTTCTGCACCCCCCGCCGACGCGCGGGGACGGACTCGACGGAGCCGGGGCGACAGCCGCCGCGGCGACAGCGTCTTCTTCAACCTCTCCCGGGGCTCGGGCGTCCTGCTGCTGGTCATCATGGCCGCCATCGCAGGCTTCCTCGCCTACCGTTCCGCCCTCGCGCTGGGCAAGAACGAGGGCAACTTCCTCACCACCTTCGAGTGGACCCCGGACGCGGCCGAGCCGGTGTTCGGCGTCGCCGTCCTCACCTTCGGCACCCTGGTCAGCGCGTTGATCGCGATGGTCGTCGCGGTGCCGGTCGCGGTCGGCATCGCGCTGTTCATCTCGCACTACGCGCCGCGCCGGATCGCCCAGCCGTTCGCCTACCTGGTCGACCTGCTGGCCGCCGTCCCGTCCATCGTCTACGGCCTGTGGGGCGTGCTGTTCCTCGTCCCGCACATGGACGGCCTGACCAGCTGGATGGACCAGTACCTCGGCTGGACGTACGTCTTCGACCAGTCCAGCACCGGTGTCGCCCCGCGCAACCTGTTCACCGTCGGCATCCTGCTCGCCATCATGGTGCTGCCGATCATCACCGCGGTCACCCGCGAGGTGTTCCGGCAGGTCCCGCGGATGCACGAGGAGGCGGCGCTCGCGCTCGGCGCGACCCGCTGGGAGATGATCCGCACCGCGGTGCTGCCCTTCGGCCGCCCCGGCATCATCTCCGCCTCCATGCTCGGCCTGGGCCGCGCGCTCGGCGAGACCATCGCGGTCGCCACCGTGCTGTCCACCAACAGCGAGCTGACGCTGCACCTGCTCGACCCGGGCGGCGGCACCTTCGCGGAGAACATCGCGCTGAAGTTCAACGAGGCCCAGCCGCTCGGCCGGGACGCGCTGATGGCCTCCGGCCTGGTCCTGTTCGTCATCACCCTGCTGGTGAACGGCGCGGCCCGCATGATCATCGCCCGTCGCAAGGAGTACTCGGGGGCCGCCGCGTGAGCGCCGTTACCACCATCGCCGACGCCACCCCGCCGCAGCTGGCCCGCCGGCTGACCGCGGCCCGGCTGCCCCGCTGGGCGCCGGCCGGCATCGCCGCCGCCTCGATCGCGCTCGGCTGCGGCGTCGGCGCCGCCACCGGGCTGGAGAGCCACCTGCAGTGGGGCCTGATCTCGGCGCTGCTGTTCCTGGCCGTCAGCTACGCCGTCTCGGCCTCCGTCGAGGGCCGCCGCCAGGCCAGGGACCGGTTCGCCACCTCGCTGATCTGGGTCTCCTTCATCTGCGCCGTGGTGCCGCTGGTCGCCCTGACCGTGTACACCGTCCAGCAGGGCATCGGCGCGATCAGCGGCGACTTCCTCACCCACTCGATGAAGGGCGTCGTCGCCACCCTCAGCCCGGACGGCGGCATCTACCACGCCATCGTCGGCACCGTCGAGCAGGTCCTGCTGGCCACCCTGATCGCCGCGCCGATCGGCCTGCTCACCGCCGTCTACCTGGTGGAGTACGGCCGCGGCCGGCTCGCCAAGGCGGTCACCTTCTTCGTCGACGTCATGACCGGCATCCCGTCGGTCGTCGCCGGCCTGTTCGTCCTGTCGCTCTGGAACATCATGCTGGGCTTCGAGTACTCCGGCTTCTCGGGCAGCCTCGCGCTGGCGATCCTGATGATGCCGGTCGTGGTCCGCTCCACCGAGGAGATGCTCAAGCTCGTCCCGAACGAGCTGCGCGAAGCCTCGTACGCGCTCGGTGTGCCGCGCTGGAAGACCATCCTGCGGATCGTCCTCCCCACCGCCGTGGGCGGGATCACCACCGGCGTGATGCTGGCGGTCGCCCGCATCACCGGTGAGACCGCCCCCGTGATGATGCTGGTCTTCGGTGCCGACTTCATCAACAGCGACCCGTTCAACGGACCGCAGCAGTCGCTGCCGCTCTACATCTGGCAGCAGTACTCGCAGATCAACAACGACTACGGCTACCAGCGCGCCTGGGGCGCGGCCCTGGTCCTGATCGCCTTCGTGATGGGTCTCAACCTCATCGCCCGGGGCGTCGCGCGCTGGCGCTCGCCCAAGGGCGGGCACTGACACCGACTGACGTACGAACAGACGAGAGAAGACGAAAGACCATGGCCAAGCGCATCGACGTCAGCGGACTGTCCGCCTACTACGGCTCCACCCGCGCCATCGACGACATCTCGATGACCATCGAGCCCCGCTCGGTGACCGCCTTCATCGGCCCCTCGGGCTGCGGCAAGTCGACCTTCCTGCGCACCCTCAACCGGATGCACGAGGTGATCCCCGGCGCCCGGGTCGAGGGCAAGGTGCTGCTGGACGACGAGAACCTGTACGGCGCGAACGTCGACCCGGTCGCCGTCCGCCGCTCGGTCGGCATGGTGTTCCAACGCCCCAACCCGTTCCCCACCATGTCGATCTACGACAACGTGGTGGCCGGCCTCAAGCTGGCCGGGGTGAAGAAGAAGTCCGTGCTGGACGGCGTGGTGGAGAAGTCCCTGCAGGGCGCCAACCTGTGGAACGAGGTCAAGGACCGCCTGGGCAAGCCCGGCGCGGGCCTGTCCGGCGGCCAGCAGCAGCGGCTGTGCATCGCGCGGGCGATCGCGGTCGAGCCCGAGGTGCTGCTGATGGACGAGCCCTGCTCGGCCCTCGACCCGATCTCCACCCTCGCCATCGAGGACCTGATCGGCGAGCTGAAGTCGCAGTTCACCATCGTGATCGTGACCCACAACATGCAGCAGGCGGCCCGGGTCTCCGATCGCACCGCGTTCTTCAACCTGGCGGGCGTCGGCCAGCCCGGCAAGCTGGTCGAACTGGACGACACCCAGCGGATCTTCTCCAACCCGTCGGTCCAGGCCACCGAGGACTACATCTCCGGCCGCTTCGGCTGACCGGCCCGCCCCCCGTACGGGACCGTACGGGGGCCGCACCGAACTGCTCCGCGGCGCTGCATGGCGGTGCCGCCGCGGAGTGCGAGAGGAAGGGCCCGCCCCCGTGCTGTGGCGGCGGGC
>NZ_JBHUWH010000669.1:0-3127 GCF_042670125.1 Kitasatospora sp. NPDC057198
CCCGGCGGCGCGGCCCGGCTCAGCCCAGCGAGGCGATGAACTCCTTGGCGCGGCGGGTGATGTCGGCCCAGTCGCCGTCCGCGACGGCCTGCGGCGGGACGACGTCGGTGCCGGCGCAGACGGCGAGCGCGCCGTGGTCGAGGAAGGCCCTGGCGTTGCCCGCGTTGACGCCGCCGGAGGCGACCAGCGGAACGTCGGGGTAGGGGCCGCGCAGGTCCTTGAAGTAGCCGGGGCCGAACGCCTTGGCGGGGAAGACCTTGACCGCGGCGGCGCCGAGGTCGACGGCGTCGGCGACCTCGCTGGGGGTCAACGCGCCCATCACGACCGGGATCCCGGCCTCGCGGGCGGTCTCGGCGACGGCGGGGCGCAGGCCGGGGGTGACCAGGAACCCGGCTCCGGCGGCGATCCCGTCCCGGGCCTGTTCGGCGGTGAGCACGGTGCCGACGCCGATCCGGCAGCCGGCCGCGGCGGCGCGGGCGACGTGGCGGGTGACGTCGGGGGTGGTGAAGGTGAGTTCGGTCCAGGCGATGCCGCCTTCGGCGAGCGCCTCGCAGAGTGCGACCGCGTCGGGGATCACGGGGGCCCGCACCACGGCGATCACCGGCTGCCGGGCCAGGGCCGCGCGCAGGTCCGTCGTTTCGGTTCCCATTCTGGACAACTCCTCTTCACACAAAACCGGTTGGAACAGGTGTCACGGAACTGCGCTGTTCCGCGAAGCAGTTGACGTACCGTCGATTGACGTACCGTCAGTCGACGGCCCGGACCTTGCGGTCGGCGCCGCGGCGCAGCGCCCGCCCGGCCCGGTCGCCGGTGGGCTTGCCGTCGGCGAGGGCGGGGACGCCGTTGACCAGGACGTGCTGGATGCCGTCGGCGGCCTGCCGGGGGCGGTCGAAGGTGGCGGTGTCGCGGACGGTGTCCGGGTCGAACAGGACCAGGTCGGCGTGGTGGCCGGGGCGGACGAGTCCGCGCCGGTCGAGGCCGAGCCGACGGGCGGGTCGGCCGGTCATCCGGGCGACGGCCTGTTCGAGCGTGAGGACGCCCAACTCGCGTACGTAGTGGGCGAGGTAGCGGGGGAAGGTGCCCCAGCCGCGCGGGTGGGGGCGGGCGCCGACCAGCAGTCCGTCGCTGCCGACGGTGTGCACGGGGTGGCGCATGATGGCGCGGACGTTCTCCTCGTGGCCGACGTGCTGGAGGATGGTGGTGCCCAACTGGTCGGCGAGCAGCAGGTCGAAGAAGACCTCGGTGCCGGTGCGGCCCTGTTCGGCGGCGAGTTCGGAGACCTTCTTGCCGACGGCGGCGGACAGTGTGCCGTCGCGGACGCCGGAGATCTGGATGGTGTCCCAGTCGGTGACGACGCCGTGGCAGCCGTCGCTGCCGTGTTCCTCGACGTCGGCGCGGATGCGGTCGCGGGCGGCGGGGTCGGCGAGCCGGGCGAGGGTGGCCGCGGGGCCGCCCTCGGTGGACCAACTGGGCAGCAGGGCGGCCAGGGTGGTGGATCCGGGCAGGTAGGGGTAGCTGTCGAGGGTGATGTCGATGCCGTCGGCGAGGGCGGCGTCGACCAGGGCGAGGAACTGTCCGGCGCGGCCCTCGTTGACGCCGAAGTTCATGGTGGCGTGGGTGAGGTGGAGCGGGCAGCCGGAGCGCCGGGAGATCTCCACCATCTCGGCGTAGCCCTCCAACGCGCCCGCGCCGTAGGAGCGTTGGTGGGGGGCGTGGAAGCCGCCGCGGGCGGCGACGACGGCGCACAGTTCGACGAGTTCGGCGGTGTCGGCGTACATGCCGGGGGTGTAGGTGAGGCCGGTGGACATGCCGACCGCGCCGTCCGCCAGTGCCTGGTCCAACAGCCGCTTCATCCGGTCGAGTTCGGCACCGGTGGGGGGACGGTTGTCCCAGCCCATGGCGAGCATCCGGACGGAGCCGTGCGGGACGAGGTAGCAGGTGTTCACGGCGACGCCGCCCTCCGCTCCCGCGTCGAGGCGGTCGAGGTACTGGGCGACGGTGCGCCAGTTCCACTCGAACCGGTCGTCGGCGGGGTCGCCGTTCCAGCCGGCGAGTTGGCGGCGCAGCGCGGCGAGGGTGGTGTCGTCGACGGGGGCGTAGGAGAGGCCGTCCTGGCCGAGGACTTCGAGGGTGACGCCCTGGGTGATCCGGGAGGGGTGGTCGGGTTCGAGGAGCAGTCGCAGGTCGGAGTGGGCGTGCATGTCGATGAAGCCGGGGGCGAGGACGAGTCCGTCGGCGTCGATGGTCCGGCGGGCGCTCAGGCCGCGGCCGATCTCGTCGATGCGGCCGCCGGTGACGGTGACGTCGGCGTGGCGGCGGTCGGTGCCGGTGCCGTCGACGAGGGTGGCGCCGCGCAGCAGCAGGTCGGCCATCAGAAGTACGTCCGGACCAGGTCGACGACGCGGGGGTGGTCGGCGTCGGCGTGGTCGAGGACGGGGACGAGGCTCCACTTGTCGAAGGCGGTGCAGGGGTGGGAGAGGCCCAGGCGCAGGACGGCGCCGACCGGGGCGGCGGGGCCGGCGTCGCGCAGGAAGGCGTGCTGGTCGTTGAGGGCGGTGATGGCGGCGCCGGTCAGGTCGCCGCCGCCCCGGACGAGTTGGGGTTCGGGCAGGCCCTCGTCGAACGGGAGGTCGCGCTTTCCGGCGTCGAGCAGGGCGAGCCGGGGTTCGGGGTGGGAGACGACGCGGGCCCAGCCGTGCATGGCGGAGCGCAGCGGGGTGGTGTCGGCGGTGCGGGCCAGCGGGGAGATGCCGCGGTAGAAGCCGTCGTCGTGGGCGAGGTAGGCGCCGGCCCGGACGATGACGGCGGTGCCGGGGACCTGCCGGGTGAGGGGGGTCAACTCCTCGGCGACGGTGTCGAAGTAGGCGCTGCCGCCGGCGGTGACCACGGGGGTGTCGGTGGGGTAGTCGGCGGCGAGGCGGCGGTGCAGGTCGGCGAGGTCGGCGAGGTAGCCGCGGACGGCGGCGAGGGCGCCTTCGGAGGCGTCGTGGGCGAGGGCGCCCTCGTAGCCGGCGACGCCGGCCAGCCGCAGGGTGGGGGCGGCGAGGACGGCGGCGGCGACCTCGAGGGCGGCGGGGACGCCGCGGGCGCCGGTGCGGCCGCCGGGGCCGCCGAGTTCGACCAGGAC
>NZ_JBHUWH010000670.1:0-3120 GCF_042670125.1 Kitasatospora sp. NPDC057198
TCCGCGGACCGGGCGACCGACACCGGGAGGCTGCTGCCGTCGGGGAACCGCAGGGTGAAGTGCGGGTCGGCCGCCAGCAGGTGGTCGAAGCTCTCACGGGCGGCGCCCACGGGCGGTTCGAGGTCGAGGACGGCCTCGTACCGCAGGTCTCCGCCGGGCGGCCGCGGGGCGACCCGCAGCCGGTAGGGGCCCAGGCAGACCGCGTCGTTGGCCCACCACTCCAGGTCGGCCGGCACCCAATCGTCCATGCCCCGAGTCCTATCGCGCCGGGGCATATGCCTGTCAAGGGCGCCCGGCCCGCGGGGGCGGAAATCCGGTGAGGGCACGGTGCAGGAGCGGTGCGGGCCTTACGCTGAACGGGAGGCGGTGCCGACGGGAGGGGATCGGGCCATGTCCACGGTGCGCGGGCGGCGGGACGGGTTGCCGGGGGCGGGCGGCGGTGCGGCCGGGCCGTTCGGGGTGCTGCGCCGGGCGCTGCGCCTGCTGGAGGCGGTGGACCGCCGGCCGCAGGGCGCGACGGGGGCCGAACTGGCCCGGGAGCTCACCCTGACCGAGGCCCAGGTGCAGCTGATCGCCGAGGAGTTGGAGACCGAAGGGTACCTGGTCCGGCTGGAGGACGGCTGGGCGCTCGGCGGCGCCTTCACCCTGCTGGGCACCCAGCACCGGGAGCCGATGGTGCGGGCCAGGCTGTACCACCGGCTGGAGGAACTGCGCGACGAACTGGGCGCCGCCGTGTACTTCAGCCGCTACCACGACGGCGAGCTGTCGGTGGAGGCGGTCTGCGCGGGCGAGGACGCCCCGGCCGTGCACGAGTGGGCGGACTTCCGGGCCACCGCGCACGCCTCCGCGATCGGCAAGTGCCTGCTCGCCCAACTCGACCACGGCGCCCGGCTCGACCACCTCTCCCGCCACCCGGCGGCCCCGCTGACCGCCCGCACCATCACCGGGACCGACCGGCTGCTGCACCGGCTCGACCGGCAGCCCGCCACCGTCCCCGTCCTGGACCTCCAGGAGTACTCGATGGACACGGTGTGCGCGGCCGTCCCGGTCGTGGCCGGCGGCACCGTCGGCTGCCTGGCCACCTCGCTGCCCGTCGACCAGGCGTACCGGCTGCGCGAGGCCGCCGAACTGCTGGCCGTCCGGGCGGCGCCGCTGATGCTGGCGATGGCGGTCTGACGGCACGTCGAATCCCCTTGCCGAACCGGCGTTTCGACAGCAGGATGCGCGGAATGAGCCAGCTCCCGCCCCGCCCCGCCGTCCGGCCCTACCGCCCCGCCGACCGGGCCGCCCTGTTCGACATCTGCGTGCGCACCGCCGAGAACGGCGGCGACTCCCGGCAGACCTACCCCGACCACGAACTGCTGCCCAACATCTTCGCCGCCCCCTACGCCGAACTGGAACCCGACCTGGCGTTCGTGCTGGACGACGGCGGCCGCGCGGTCGGCTACGTGCTGGCCACCGCCGACACCCCGGCGTTCGTCCGGCGCTTCCGGGACGAGTGGCTGCCCACCCTCGCCGACCGCTACCCGCCGCTCACCGGCGAACCGGCCACCCCCAGCGAGGTGATGCTCCACCTGATGCACACCCCCGAGCGGATGGTGCTGCCCGAACTCGCCGACTACCCCGCCCACCTGCACATCGACCTGCTCCCCAGCCACCAGCGGGCGGGCCACGGACGGGAGTTGATGCACACCCTGCTGGCCGCGCTGGCCGCCAAGGGCGTCGAACGGGTCCACCTCGGCATGGTCACCGCCAACACCGCCGCCCGCGCCTTCTACGACCGCCTCGGCTTCCACGTCGTCCCCGTCCCCGACCCCGGCCCGCTCACCTACCTGGGCCGCCGCACCAGCGGCTGAACGCCCCCGCTACGATCACGGCCCACCGAACGAGAAGGACGACGCACGCCGATGGGCCTGTTCGCGCAACGCAAACTCAACCGGGCCGCCGGACTCCTCACCGAGGGCCAGCAGGCCCGCGACAGGCGGGACTTCCCGGCCGCCGAACGCCTGGGCCGCGAGGCCGCCGGGCTGTACGCCGAGGCCGCCGGCCCCGGCGCCCACCTGACGGCCGCCGCCGAGGCACTGGTCGGCGTCGCGGTGCTCGAGCAGGGCCGCGTCGAGGAGGCCGAGCGCGGACTGCGCGCGGCCCTGGCCGTCCCGGACCGGGCGGCCGACGGCCAGGCGCTGCTGCGCGCGGAACTCGCCGAACTGCTGCGCAAGCAGGGCCGCTACCAGGAGGCCGTCCAGGAGATCAGGACCGCGCTGGCGCTCCCGGGCCGCGGCGAGCCGAGGATCGTGCTGCGCCAGTCCTGTGCCCTGCTGCTGGGCGAACTGGGGCAGCACCGGGAGGCCGCCGACCAGTTCGCCGCGCTGAGCGCCGACTTCGGACGGGGCGACCTGACGCAGCGGACCTTCGCGACGGCGATGGAGAGCAACCTGCTGACCCAGCTCATCTACCTGGGCGAGCACGCCGAGGTGGACCGCCGGGTGGCCGTGATCCGCAAACGGGCCGCCACCGCGTCCGAACCGCAGGCCACCCTGATCAGGGTCTCGGCGGCCAACAGCCAGGCGATGAGCCTGAGCCTGCGCGGCCGGCCCGCCGAGGCGGAGGAGCTGTTGCGGCAGGGCCTGGCGGCCGGCCCGCTCCAGGAGCGGTTCGTCCAGATCCTCCACGTCAACCTGGTGCGCGCGCTGCTCGGCCAGGGCCGGGTCGAGGAGGCCGGGCGGGCGCTGGACGCCGCGCTGGCCGCCGCCGGGAAGCTGCCCGCGCCCTCCGACTACGACCGCTCCTCGCTCGGCCTGGCCACCGCGAACCTGCGGCTGGCCGAGGGCGACCCGGCCGGGGCCGAGGAGGCCGCCCGCGAGGGACTCGCGCTGTGCCAGCCCGGCCGGAAGCCCACCCACCGGGCCCTGGAGCTGCGCACCGCGCTCGGCACCGCCGAGGCCCGGCAGGGCCGGGGCACGGACACGCTCACCGCCGCCCTGGCGGACTGGGAGGAGCACTTCGGGCCGGAGCACCACGGCACGGCCGCCGCCCGCGCGGCGCTGGCGGCCCCGGCGGCCTGAGCCGCGGTCGGCGCCCGCAACGAGAAGAGGCCCGCCGGCCGGATCGGGGGCGATC
>NZ_JBHUWH010000671.1:0-3118 GCF_042670125.1 Kitasatospora sp. NPDC057198
CCCCCCTCCTTCGGGGGCCGCCCGGCCGGTCGTCGCTCAGCCTCAGGCCAGGGCGTCGATCTGGGTCTTGACCTTGGTCGCGAGCTCGGCCGGCAGCGGCACGTAGCCGACCGCGCCGATGGCCTGCTGGCCGCCCTCGCTGACGGTGTAGTTGAGGAAGGACTTCAGGACCGGCAGGGTGTCGGCCTTGTTGCCCTTGTCGCAGACGATCTCGTAGGTGACCAGGGTGATCGGGTAGTTGCCCTCGGCCTTGGTCGCGTAGTCGATGTCCAGCGCCAGGTCGGCGCCGGTGCCGACGACCTTGGCGGAGGCCAGGGTGGCGGCGGCGTTGGCGGCGGTGGCCTCGACCGGCTTGGAGGCGCCGGTGTTGATCGCGGCGCTGTTCAGCTTGTTGGTCTGGGCGTAGGAGAGCTCGACGTAGGAGATCGAGTTCTTGGTCTGCTTGACCAGGGCCGCGACGCCGGCCGAGCCGTTCGCGGACTGGCCGCCCTGGCCCGCCCACGCCTTGGCGGCCGGGTACTTCCAGTTGCCGCCGCCGGCCTTGGCCAGGTAGCCGGTCAGGTTGGCGGTGGTGCCGGAGTCCTCGGAGCGGTGGATCGCCTGGATGTCGGCGGCCGGAAGGTTGATGCCCGGGTTCAGGGCGGCGATCGCCGGGTCGTTCCACTTGGTGATCTGCGAGTCGAAGATCTTCGCCAGGGTCGGGCCGTCCACGACGAGCTTGTCGACGCCCTCGATGTTGAAGACGATCGAGACCAGGCCGCCGACCATCGGGAGGTCGATCGCCTGGCCGCCGGTGCAGACGGTCTTGGAGGCGTCGACCTCGGCCGGCTTCAGGGCCGAGTCGGAACCCGCGAAAGCGATCTTGCCCTGGTTGAACTGGGTGACACCCGCGCCGGAGCCGCCGCCGGAGTAGGTCAGGGTCGCGCTGGAGCAGGCGGCGCTGTAGGCGGCCTTCCAGACGTCGATCGCCGGAGTCTGCGCGGTCGAACCGGCGCCCAGCAGCTGGCCGCCCTTGTCGGCACACGCGATCTTGGCCGGAGCGGCCGCCGTCGAACCACCGGTGGAGGAGCCCGAGTTGGTCTTCGAGGTGTTGTCGTCCGTGCCGCAAGCCGAGAGCGACAGCGTGGAGACGAGCGCGACGGCACCGATGGCGAGGGCCTTGGAGCGGCCGTTCCGCAGGTTCACTGGGTGTCCCTTTCTGAGGCAATGCCGGTCTCGGAACGACCGGTTTTGCTGTGGTCCGGGGCCCTTCCGGCCCTCCGGTAACCCAGAAGTTAGGCAGGACAGGTGACGCGTCAGCCCGTCGCAAATGAACGGGGAGTGAACCTCGAAGGGACGTCAGGAAACTGCGGCCGGTAGTAACGGTTGCGTCACGGTGGGGGCGCGGTGAGATCACCCGTCCGACCTGTGCGAACCACCCGGACGGCCGATCAGTCGAACAGCAGCTCCAGCAGCGCGTCCACCAGCGCCCGGTCCCGCGGGTGGGTCAGCCGCTCCCTGGCGCGCTTCGGCGGCAGCCACTCCAGCCGGTCCACCTCCCGGTTGGGCCGGAACCCGCCGCCCGTCGGCACCGCCGACCAGTACCGGACCTCCTTCGGCCGGCCGTGCGCCAGGTAGTGCTGGGCCGGCAACTCGGGCCCCAGCACGCAGCGCATCCCGGTCTCCTCCAGCACCTCGCGCAGCGCCGCCGCCCGCCAGCCCTCGCCCGGGTCCAGCTTCCCCTTCGGCAGGCTCCAGTCGTCGTACTTGGGCCGGTGCACCAGCGCGATCCGCGGCTTCTTGCGGCCCTTTCCGCCCTTCTTCGGCGGCCCCGGCACCCACAGCACCGCCCCCGCCGCCAGCACCGTCGAACGGGACCCGGCCGCCGGCGGACGGGCCGGACGGGAACCGCCCGACCGGGTACCGGCGCGGTCGGGCGGGGAGGGGCGATCGGGCATCTGCGGTACGCGGTCCATCCGGGCGGGGGGGAACGGGGGTCTCAGTCCGGCAGCACCGCCACCGGGCCGACCAGCCCGGGGGCCACCCCCGGCCACTGGCGCCCGAAAGCGTACCGGGCCGACTCCACCTCCAAACGCTGGTCCGCGTGCACCACGCCCAGCACGTACGCCGTCGCCGGGGTGATCCGCGGCGTGCGCGCCGCCGTCGCCACCGTCGCCGCCGCGTCCGACGCCTCCTGGTGCCGCGCCAGCACCGCGTCCAGCTCGGCCAGGCCCTCGGCGGCGCCGCCGCACACCTCCAGCGCGTACCGGGCCCGCTTCACCAGGATCCGGGCCCGCAGCCACGGCGCGTCGTCCGCCGCCAGCGCCGCGTCCGCGTCCGCCGGCGTGCGCGCCGCCGGCACCCCGCCCGGCTCCTCCCCGGCCGCGCCCAGCCGGTGCAGGCCCGCCCCGCCGTACGGCTGCGCCGCCCGCTGCCAGGGCAGCCGCTCGCCCGCGCCCAGCAGCGCTCCCAGCGCCGCCGCGGTCTGCGGCAGCAGCGCCGCCACCGGCTCCGCGGCGGCCGCGGTCAGCGGCACCTCCCCGGCCAGCAGCGTCATCCGGTCCGCCAGCGCGTGCAGCCGGGCCGAGCGCAGCTCCTGCAGCAGCGCGGTGTGCGCCCTGGTCCTGGCCAGCGTCAGCTGCCGCTCCAGCAGCGCCCGCGCCTTGGGCGCGCCCGCGTGCCCGGCCAGCATGCCCGCGCCGTCCGGCGAGGTGTCGGCCAGCGAGTCCAGCGCGCCCAGCAGCCGCACCGCCCGCCGCTGGTAGCCCGGCTCCTGGGCGAGCAGGTTGAGCAGCCAGCGCAGCTCGGTGCGCGACTCCTGCGCCCACTGCGGGTCGAACGCCGCCGCGAAGGTGTGCAGCGCCCCGCCGACCCGGCGCACCGCCCGCAGCAGGTCGTCCGCGGCCCGCGCCGACGCCGGGAGCGCCCCCGGTCTGGACCCCGCCTCGCCGACCGCCTGCGGCAGGGCGCGCAGGAACGCGCCCGCCTGGACGGTCAGGTAGCCGGCAAGGACCTCCCCGGCGGTCGCGGCGCGCGCCACCGGGGCCGTCGTCGGCGCATCGGTCATGGCTGTGGCTCTCCCCGATTCCCTCCCTGGGCCTGCCCCAGGGGTGCAGTCCGCCCGCGCCGGGAGTCCCGG
>NZ_JBHUWH010000672.1:0-3114 GCF_042670125.1 Kitasatospora sp. NPDC057198
GACCCGAACGAGGGGTCGGGCGCCGCGGTGCTTGTGCCGCAAGGGTCGTGTCCGCATGTCGGACAGCGAGTCCCGGAAATTGGGACGTAGACCAAATGTCTGATTTACTGGATCCCATGACCACGACGACGACATGCATCCCCACCGGCGCGACGCCGGCAGGTGAGTCGCGCATGTGCGGCCGTCGAATGTGTCGCAGCTGAGGGCCCCCGCCCGGCACCCGCTGACGCCCCGTCGGCCGAGGACCGCCCGGTGACTCGTTAGGGCCACGCCCACGGGCGGTCCGCCCGGCCGACGGCCATGATCGAAACGACGTCGGCACCCCCCTTCCCCGGCACTCGCGTGCCCATCCCGCCATTGGCGCGGGCGCCCCCGCGGCCGTCCGCAGACGAACAACGGAAGCAGCTGTGATCACCACCAAGGGCCTGACCAAGGTCTACCGCTCCCAGGGCCGCGAGGTCCGGGCGCTGGACGACGTCGACCTGCACGTGCGGCAGGGCGAGGTGTTCGGGGTCGTCGGCACCAGCGGCGCCGGCAAGTCCACCCTGATCCGGTGCGTCAACCTGCTGGAGCGGCCCACCTCCGGCACCGTCACCGTCGACGGCGTGGAACTGACCGCGCTGTCCGGCAGCGAGCAGCGCGCCGGAAGCGACCTGCGCGCCGCCCGGCAGCGGATCGGCATGGTCTTCCAGCACTTCAACCTGCTCTCCTCGCGCACCGTCCAGCAGAACGTCGAACTCCCGCTGGAGATCACCGGCCTGGACCGCCGCGAGCGCCGCCGCAGGGCCGCCGAACTGCTCGACCTGGTCGGCCTCGGCGACAAGGCCCGCAGCCACCCCTCCCAGCTCTCCGGCGGCCAGAAGCAGCGCGTCGGCATCGCCCGCGCCCTGGCCGGCGACCCCAAGGTGCTGCTCTCCGACGAGGCCACCAGCGCCCTCGACCCGGAGACCACCCGCTCGATCCTCAAGCTGCTGCGCGAGCTCAACCAGCAACTCGGCCTGACGATCCTGCTGATCACCCACGAGATGGACGTCATCAAGTCGGTCTGCGACTCCGCCGCCCTGATGCGCGGCGGCAAGGTCGTGGAGACCGGGCAGCTCACCGACCTGCTCGCCGACGGCCACTCGCGGATCGCCCGGGACCTCTTCCCGCTCGGCGACTTCGGCAGCCGGGCCCCCGACCGCACCGTCCTGGAGATCACCTTCCAGGGCGACGCGCCCGCCCAGCCGTTCGTCTCCCAGCTGGCCCGCACCTACCAGATCGACATCAACATCCTCGGTGCGGCCGTCGAGACCATCGCCGGCCGCCTGGTCGGCCGGATGCGGGTCGAACTGCCCGGCAGCCACACCGACAACGTGGTGCCGATCGGCTACCTGCGCCAACAGGGACTCCAGGTGGACGTCCTCGAACCGTCGAACGGAGCGGCCGCGTGACCTGGGACCAGATGCAGGAACTGATGTGGCCCGCCACCTGGGAGACCCTCGGGATGGTCGGCATCGCCGGCCTCGCCACCCTGCTGATCGGCCTGCCGGTCGGGCTGCTGCTGGTGCTCACCGACAGGGGCGGCCTGCTGCAGAACCTGGCGGTCAGCCGGGTGCTCGGCGCGGTCGTCAACGTCGGCCGCTCCATCCCGTTCGTCATCCTGATCGTCGCGGTGATCCCGTTCACCAAGCTGGTCATGGGCACCTCGCTCGGCTGGCAGGCGGCCAGCGTCCCGCTGGCGATCGGCGCGATCCCGTTCTTCGCCCGGCTGGTGGAGACCTCCGTCCGCGAGGTGGACGGCGGCCTGGTCGAGGCGCTCAAGTCGATGGGCGCGGGCACCGGCACCATCGTCCGCAAGGCCCTGCTGCCCGAGGCGCTGCCCTCGCTGGTCGCCTCCGCCACCACCACGGTGATCGCCCTGATCGGCTACTCCGCGATGGCCGGCACGGTCGGCGGCGGCGGCCTCGGCAGCCTCGCCATCACCTACGGCTACCTGCGCTTCGAGACCGCCTTCATGTGGGTCATCGTCGCCGAGATCGTCGTCATCGTCACCGCGATCCAACTGCTCGGCGACTTCACCGCCCGCCGGCTCTCGCACCGCGGCGACTACCGCAGCCCGCTCGGCTTCTTCCGCTCCGCCACGGCGAAGCCGGACGCCACCGAGGAAGACCTGCTCTCCTCCCGCTGACTCCCCGTCCCGCACCACGAGGACGGGCACCCCGGCCCCACCAGGGCCGTTCGCACCCCGCAGAAAGGCACTTTTCGTGCGTAACGTTCTGAAGACCACCGCCCTGACCGCCACCGCCGCCGGCCTCGCGCTCTCCCTGGCCGCCTGCTCCTCGGGCTCCTCGGACTCCGGCGCCTCCGCCGACCCGAACAAGCCCCTGGTGGTCGTCGCCAGCCCCACCCCGCACGCGCAGATCCTCAAGTTCGTGCAGGACAACCTGGCGGCCGGGGCCGGCCTCAAGCTGGACGTCAAGGAGGTCACCGACTACGTGACCCCCAACACCTCGGTCCAGGACGGCTCCGCGGACGCGAACTACTTCCAGCACCAGCCCTACCTGGACGACTTCAACAAGAAGAACGGCACGAACATCGTGTCCGTCGAGGCCGTCCACCTGGAGCCGCTCGGCGTCTACTCCAAGAAGGTCAAGAGCGTCGGCGAGCTCAAGGACGGCGCCCAGGTCGCCGTCCCGAACGACGCCACCAACGAGGGCCGGGCGCTCAAGCTGCTCGCCGACAACGGCGTGATCACCCTCAAGGACGGCGCCGGCACCACCGCCACCGTCCAGGACGTCGCCGGCAACCCGAAGAACCTCAAGTTCAAGGAGCTGGAGGCGGCCCAGCTGCCGCGCGCCCTCGACGACGTCGACGCCGCCGTCATCAACGGCAACTACGCCCTGGGCGCCGACCTCAAGCCCGCCACCGACGCCCTGGTGCTGGAGAAGGCCGAGGGCAACCCCTACGCCAACATCCTCGCCGTCAAGAAGGGCCACGAGAACGACCCGCGGGTGCAGAAGCTCGCCCAGCTGCTGCACTCCGACGAGGTGAAGAAGTACATCGACGACAACTTCCAGGGCGCCGTCGTCCCGGCGTTCTGACCCGCCCGCCGACCACCGCGGTGCCCCCGGC
>NZ_JBHUWH010000673.1:0-3086 GCF_042670125.1 Kitasatospora sp. NPDC057198
CCTCCGCTCCGCCCGTCCCGGTGCCCGCCGAGGGCTGACCCGCCCACCGGCGGCACCACCGCACCACCGCACCACCGGCACCACGCCCAACGGCACCACCAACGACACCGCCACCGCCACCGCCCCTCCGCGACAGGAGCTCTCCGCATGGCCTCGTTGTCCAAGCCCGACGCGCCCCGGTTCGACGTCGACGTCTTCCAGAACGAGTACCTCGCCCAGGGCGCCCAGGAGGTCAACGCCATCGTCACGGTCACCGCGACCGGCGGCGGCACCTCCGGCGGGCGGCCGATCGGCGCCCCCGGGCCGGACGCCGCCGTGGTGCTGGTGATCGACTGCTCCGGTTCGATGGAGCACCCGGGCAGCAAGATGCGGCACGCCCGCGAGGCCACCGCCGCCGCGATCGACGAACTGCGCGACGGCGTCGCCTTCGCCGTGGTCGCCGGGACGCACGAGGCCGTCGACGTCTACCCGGGCGGCGGCCGGCTGGAGACCGCCGACCGGGACACCCGCGAGCGGGCCAAGGACGCGCTGCGCCGGCTCACCCCGTCCGGCGGCACCGCGATCGGCACCTGGATAGCCAGGGCGCAGCAGCTGTTCGCCTCCCGCCCCGGGGCCTCGATCCGGCACGCCGTCCTGCTCACCGACGGCCGCAACGAGCACGAGAAGCCCGCCGACCTGCAACGCGCCCTGGACGCCGCCGCCGGGTACTTCACCGCCGACTGCCGGGGCGTCGGCACCGACTGGGAGGTCGCCGAGCTGCGGAGGATCGCCTCCGCACTGCTCGGCACCGTCGACATCGTCGCCGAGTCCGCCGGGCTGGCCGACGACTTCCGCGCCGTCATGTCCGCCACCATGGGCAAGCAGGTCGCCGACGTCGCCCTGCGGGTGTGGACGCCCGCCAACGCCCGGGTGCGGTTCGTCAAGCAGGCCGCCCCGGCGTTCGAGGACCTCACCGACCGCCGCACCCCGGCGGGCACCCGGGCCGCGGACTACCCGACCGGCTCCTGGGGCGACGAGTCCCGGGACTACCACGTGTGCGTGGAGGTCCCGGCGGCGGCCGTCGGCAGCGAGATGCTGGCGGCCCGGATCAGCCTGGTCCTGCCGCACCCCGACGGCACCGCCGAGGTGCTCGGCCAGGGCCTGGTGCGCGCCGTGTGGACGGACGACCTGGCCTCCTCGACCCGGATCAACCCGCAGGTCGCGCACTACACCGGGCAGGCCGAGCTGGCCGACTCGATCCGCGTGGGCCTGGAGGCCCACCGGGCGGGCGACTTGGCGCGGGCGGGCGCCGAACTCGGAACCGCCGTCCGACTCGCATACGCCAGCGGCAACGAGGGCACCCTCAAGCTGCTGCGGAAGGTGGTGGACGTGGTCGACGAGCGGGAGGGTACCGTTCGGTTCCGTAAGAACGTGAGCGAGGCCGACTCGATGACCCTCGAGACCCGGTCGACCAAGACCGTGCGCGTGAAGAAGTGAGCCGGACACCCGCCGGACCCGAACCTGCTGGAGTGGGGACCTGATGCCGATCTGCCCTAGGGGACACGAGTCACAGGCCGAGGACTGGTGCGACTACTGCGGCTTCCCGATGACGCCGCCGCCCGGCCTGGCGATCCCCGGCTTCCCGAACGGCCCGGCCCAGCCCGGCGCCCAGGGGCAGCCGGGCGCCCAGCCGCACCCCGGCGGGCCCGCCGCGCCGCCGCCGGGCCCGCCCCCGTACACCTCCTCCGGCTACCCGCCGGTCGGGCCGGGTCCGGGCAGCACCCCGCCGTCCGGCACCCCCGTCGGCGGGGGCGGCTACTTCGAGCCGCGCCGCACGCCGACCCCGCCCGCCGGCACGCCCACCGGGCCCGCCGCGGGCGCGCCCGGCGCACCCGGCGCCCCCGGCCCGTACGGCGCTCCGCCGCCGCCCCCGCCCACCACCGGGCTGGTCACCTGTCCGATCTGCCGCAGCCCGCAGACCGGCCGGTACTGCGAGGAGTGCGGCTACGACTACAACCTGGCCACCTCCGCCCGCCCGCCGGGCGCGGCGCCCGCCCCGCTGGGCCACCAGCCGCCCCCGGCGCCGCCGCAGGCCCAGCGGCCCCCGCAGCAGGGCTACGGCTTCCCGCCGCCCGCCGCCGCGCCCCCGGCCGCGCCGTCCCCGTTCGAGCCCCCGGCCCCGCCGCCGTACGAGCAGCGGCCGCCGCAGCAGCCGCAGCCGCCGCAGCCGTACGAGCAGCACCAGCAGCGGGCCCCCTACGAGCAGCCGCACCAGCCGCAGCAGCACCAGCCGCACGCGCCGCAGTCCCCGTACGAGCGCCCGGCCCCGCCGCCGTACGAGCAGCCGCAGCAGCCGCAGCAGCACCAGCCGCCGCAGCCGCAGCAGCCGTACGAGCGCCCCGGCCAGTCCGGCGCGCCCGGCTACCCGGCCGCGCAGGCCGCGCCGTCCGCCCCGCCCGCGCCGCACTTCGAGCAGCCCCCGGCGGCGGGGTTCCCGGACATCGACTACGAGCGCACCGGCCCGGTGTACCCCGAGCCGTCCGCGCCGGGGCGGCCGTCCCAGCCGCAGCCGGGCTCCGACTCGGGCACGTCGTTCCGGCTCACCCCGCCCGGACAGCAGCCCGGGGGCGCGCCGCAGCAGCGCGCCACCTGGTTCGCCGTGGTGGCGCCCGACCACGAGTACTTCACCGACATGATGACCCGCAGCGGCCCGGAGGCGGCGGGGCTGTACTTCCCGCAGTACGCCTCCGAGCGGCGGATCCAGCTGACCGGCCGCGGCCAGCTGCGGATCGGCCGGCGCAGCCAGCAGCGCGGCACCGTGCCGGAGATCGACCTGTCGGCCTCCCCGGAGGACCCGGGCGCCTCGCACCACCACGCCCTGCTGGCCGAACAGCCGGACGGCAGCTGGGTGGTGGTCGACCAGGACTCCACCAACGGCACCACCATGAACGGCAGCCCGGACACCCTGCCGCCGCACACCGCCGTCCCGCTGAACGACGGCGACCGGATCCACGTCGGCGCCTGGACCACCATCACGGTGCACCTGGCCTGACGGCGCGGAAGCTGACGGTGCGTCACCACCGGCCCGCCGCCGGGGAGTCCGGCTC
>NZ_JBHUWH010000674.1:0-3085 GCF_042670125.1 Kitasatospora sp. NPDC057198
GCCCGGCGCACCCGCTCCCCGGCGGTCCACGGCACCGGCTCGGTCAGCAGCGCGACCTCGCCCGCCGTCCAGTCCACGTGCGAGGACGGCTCGTCCGCGTACAGGGTCGGCGGCAGCAGCTCGTGCTGCAACGCCAGCACCATCTTGATCACACCGGCGACACCGGCCGCGGCCTGGGTGTGCCCGATGTTGGACTTCACCGACCCGAGCCACAGCGGCCGACCCTCCGGCCGCTCCTGTCCGTAGGTGGCCAGCAGCGCCTGCGCCTCGATCGGGTCGCCCAGCGTGGTACCGGTGCCGTGCGCCTCCACCACGTCCACGTCGGCGGCGGTCAGCCGGCCGCTGGCCAGGGCCGCCCGGATCACCCGCTGCTGCGAGGGACCGTTCGGGGCGGTCAGGCCGTTGGACGCGCCGTCCTGGTTCACGGCGCTGCCGCGCACCACGGCAAGGACCTGGTGGCCGTTGCGCTGCGCGTCCGAGAGCCGCTCGACGACGACCATGCCGACGCCCTCGGCCCAGCCGGTGCCGTCCGCGTCCTCGGAGAAGGCGCGGCAGCGGCCGTCGGCCGCCAGGCCCTGCTGGCGGGAGAAGTCGATGAACGTCCCGGGCGTGGCCATCACCGTCACGCCGCCGGCCAGCGCGAGCGTGCACTCGCCGGAGCGGACGGCCTGCGCAGCCAGGTGCAGGGCGACCAGCGAGGACGAGCACGCCGTGTCCACCGTCACCGCCGGGCCCTCCAGGCCCAGCACGTACGAGACGCGCCCGGAGAGCACGCTCGTCGCGTTGCCGGTCATCACGTGGCCCTCGGAGCCGGAGTCGCCCTGGCTGGCCAGCGTGACGCCGAACCCGTAGCCGGAGGCGAAACCGCCCGCGAACACGCCGGTGGCCGAGCCGCGCAGCGAGGACGGGTCGATGCCGGCCCGCTCCAGCGCCTCCCAGGAGGTCTCCAGCAGCTGGCGCTGCTGCGGGTCCATGGCGAGGGCCTCGCGCGGGCTGATGCCGAAGAACGCGGCGTCGAACTCGGCGGCCCCGCGCAGGAACGCGCCGGACTGCGTGTAGGAGGTGCCGACGCTGTCCCGGTCCGGGTCGAAGAAGCCGTCCAGGTCCCAGCCGCGGTCGGTCGGGAAGGCCCCGACCGCGTCGCCGCCGGAGGCCAGCAGCTGCCAGAACTCCTCCGGGGTGGTGGCCCCGCCGGGGAACCGGCAGGCCATGCCGACGATCGCCAGCGGCTCGTCCGCGACCGGCACCGCCACCGGGGCCGCCGGGGCGGCCGCGTCCGCGGTGGCGCCCAGCAGCTCGCCGCGCAGGAAGGCGGCGAGCGCCAGCGGCGTCGGGTAGTCGAACACCAGGGTGGCGGGCAGCCGGATGCCGGTGGCGGCGTTCAGGCGGTTGCGCAGTTCGACGGCGGTCAGCGAGTCGAAGCCCAGGTCCTTGAACGCGCGCCGGTCCTCGATCGCCTCGGCGGAGGCGTGACCGAGCACGACCGCGACCTCGGCGCGGACCACCTCGGCAAGCAGCCGCTCCTGCTCGGCCCGGCCCAACCCGGCCAGCCGGTGCGCCAGTTCGCCTTCGCGGCGGGGCGCCTCGGCCGGTCCGGCGGCCAGCTTGCGGATCTCCGCCAGGTCCCGGACCAGCGGGCGCTTCGGCAGGTCCGCCGCTCCCGGGCCGGACGCCAGCTGCGCCCAGTCGACGTCCATCACGGTGACCAGGGCGTCCGGCCCGGCCAGTGCCTCGCCGAGCGCGCGGGCGGCCAGCTTCGGGTCCATCGCGGGCATCGGGCCGCGCTCGACCCGGGCCTGCACCACGGAGCTGGACTCGGCCATGCCGCCGCCGGCCCACGCGCCCCACGCCACGGTGAGCGCCGCCAGGCCGCGCGAGCGCCGGTGCTCGGCGAGCGCGTCCAGGTAGGCGTTGGCGGCCGCGTAGTTGCCCTGCCCGGCCGCGCCGAGCGTCGAGGAGATGGACGAGAACAGCACGAACGCGTCCAGGTCGAGGTGCGCGGTCAGCTCGTCCAGGTGCGCGGCGCTGGCGGCCTTCGCGGCCAGCACCGTGCCCAGCCGCTCCGGGGTGAGCCGGTCCAAGACGCCGTCGTCCAGGACGGCGGCGGTGTGCAGCACCGAGGACAGCTCCGGGCCGATCCGGTCGACCAGGCCAGCCAGCGCGGTCCGGTCCGTCACGTCGCAGGCGGTGACGTCCACGGCCGAGCCGGCCGCGGCCAGTTCGGCCGCCAGCGCGGCCGCGCCCTTCGCGGCGGGGCCGGAGCGGCTGGTCAGCACCAGGTGCCGGGCGCCCCGGCCGGTCAGCCAGCGGGCGACGTGCCCGGCGATGGCGCCGGTGCCGCCGGTGATCAGCACGCTGCCGCGCGGCGTCCAGCCGTCCTCGCCGCGCAGGGCGGCGGCCCGGGTGAGGCGGCGGCCCAGGACTCCGGCCGGCCGGATCGCGACCTCGTTCTCGCCGCAGCCCGCGAGCACCGCGACCAGCCGGGCCGCGGCCCGCTCGTCGAAGTGCTCGGGCAGGTCGATCGTCCCGCCCCAGCGGTCCGGGTGCTCCAGGGCGGCGACCCGGCCCAGACCCCAGACGTGGGCCTGCACGGGGTTCGGCAGCGCCTCGCCGGGACCGGCCGCGACCGCGCCGCGGGTGGCCAGCCAGAGCGGCGCGGTGACGCCCGTGTCGCCCAGCGCCTGGATCAGCGCGAGGGTGGCGGCCAATCCGCTGTTGACGGCGGGCAGTTCGGCCAGCGGCGTCTCGTCCAGGGCCAGCAGCGACAGCACGCCCGCCACCGGGGCCTCGATGCTCGCCAGCAGGGCGGCCAAATCGGCCCGGTCGACGGTGTCCACCGTCACCGGGACGACCTCCGCGCCGCGTCCGGACAGCGCCGCCGCGTACGGCTCCGCGTCCGTCCCGGCGGGCACGGCCAGCAGCCAAGTGCCGGACAGGACCCGCGAGTCGGGCTCGGCGATCGCCGACCAGGCCGTCCGGTAGCGCCAGTTGGCGGTCAGCGAGCGGTCCAGTTCGCGGCGCCGCCAGGACGCCAGCGCGGGCAGCACCTCCTGGAACGGCCGCTCGCCGTCCACCGAGAGCGCGT
>NZ_JBHUWH010000675.1:0-3050 GCF_042670125.1 Kitasatospora sp. NPDC057198
CCGCCGTCCTGCCGGCCTGGGCCGCGCTGCCGGTCGCCACCTGGCTCCGGCTGCGCGAACCCCGGCGGCGGCGCCCCGACGGGGACCGGCACCGCCCGCAGCGGAACGGCGGCCCGCGCCGGGCCGCCGAGGCGGCGGCCGTGCTGCTCGCGCTCGCGGTCTGGACGTCCGTCCGGGTGCGCGGCACCGCCGCCCTGACGGATCCCCAACTCCCGTTGCTGCCGGTGCTGCTGGCGGTCGTGGTGGCCGCCGTGCTGCTGCGGGTGCAGCCCGCGCCGGTGCGGCTGCTGATCGGCCGGGCCCGCGCGGGCACCGGGGCGGTCGCGCTGGTCGCGCTCGCTCGGGCCGGCCGGGCGGCCGCCGCCGGGGCGCTCACCCTGCTGGTGCTGGTACTGGCCCTGTCGCAGGCGGTCTTCGGCGGACTGGTCGCCCACACCCTGCAGCAGGGCCGGGAGCAGACCGCGGCCTGGCGCAGCGGCGCCGACGCCGTGCTGCTCGGCCCGGCCCGGATCGCCGACGCCCGCGAGGAGTTGGCCGCCCTGCCCGGCGTCGCCGGCACCGCCACCGTGCACGTCCAGGTGCAGGACCTGATCGGCAGCGACGGCACGGTGACCGCGCAGGCGGTGCTCGCCGACGTCGACCCGGCCGCCCTGCTGGCCGTCGCCCCCGCCTCCCCGCTCGGCCGGGAGCTGCGCGGGGCCCGGCTGCCGTCCGCCGCCCGCGCCACCCCCGAGGACGCCCCGGAACTCGACGTGCTCGCCGAGCCCGCGCTGCTCGCCCACCACCCCGACGGCCTACTCGACACCGGCAGCGGCCCCGGCGCGCTGCGCCTGCGGATCGTCGGCACCCTGCCCGCCGACGCCCGCCGCGACCCGGTGCTCGGCCCGCTGCTCGGCGAACAGCCGCCCGGCGCACCCCTGTTGGTGTCCGCCCGGACGGTGCTGCCCGCGGACGTGCCGGGCCGCTCCGCCGTCCTGCTGCGCCTGGCCGGCGGGCCGTCCGACCCGCGCGGCCCATCCAACCCGTCCGACCCGTCCGACCCGTCCGCCCCGTCCGCCCCGTCCGCCCCGCGCGGCCCGCTCGACCAGGAACAGGTCCGCCGGGCCGCCGCCGCGACCGGCGCCACCGGCTCCCCGGTGGAGCTGCGCACCCGCGCCGCCGAACGGGAGCAGCTCGACCGGGACGGCCTGGGCACCGCGCTGAACCGCGCCTTCCTGGCCGCCGGGGCCGGCAGTCTGGCGATCGCGCTGCTGGTGGTCGTGCTGGAGCTGGTGCTCAGCGCCCGGAGCCGGGCCCGCACGGTCTGCTACCTGCGCACCCTCGGCCTGGGCGGCCGGGCCGCCGCCACCCTGCCGGTGCTCGAACTGCTCCCGCTGCTCGCCGCCGCCGCACTCGGCGGCACGGCGCTCGGCCTGCTGCTGCCCGCCGCGCTCGGCCCGGTGCTCGACCTGGCCGCGTTCAACGGCGGGCCCGTGCCCGGCCTGTCCGTCGACTGGACGCTCACCGCCGGCCTCGCCCTCGGGCTGACCCTGCTGGTCGTCGCGGTCGCCGCCCTGGAGACCCTGCTCGGACGCCGCCGGCACCCGGGCGCCGTGCTCAGACTCGGGGAGGCGCTGTGACCACGGCAGGCACGGCAGGCACGGCAGCCCCCGCGCCGGTGCGGATCCCACCGCGGCGGCCCGGCCGGCTCGGTTCAGCCCCCGGCCGGGCCGCCGTGGAACCCCTGTGCGCGACGGTCCGTGCCGGTCCGTGCCGGTCCGCGCCGGTCCGTGCCGGTCCGTGCCGGTCCGCGGCGGGGCCGTCGTCGAGGAGTGAACCGGTGACGGCTCGCCTATCCTGGCACGACCGTCCGATCTCGACGCCCCGCACCCGACCGACCGTCAGGTGGACCCCAGGAGGCCCCGTGCCCAGCGACGACCAGACCCCGACGCTCGCCGCGTCCGTGCCGCAGCCCGACGGAACGCCCGAACGGCTGCGCCGCCAGATCGAGTTCATCATCGAGGTGGACCAGCTGAAGAACGTCTTCCGGCAGAGCCCGCTGCTGGCCGCCGACCGGCGGGAGAACGACGCCGAGCACTCCTGGCACCTCGCCCTGATGACCCTGCTGCTCGCCGAGTACGCGGACGAGCCGGTCGACCGGTCCAAGGTGCTCGCCATGGTGATCCTGCACGACCTGGTCGAGATCTACGCCGGGGACACCTTCCTCTACGACACCGCGGCCTCCGCCGACCAGGAGGAGCGCGAACGCGCCGCCGCCGACAAACTGTTCGCGATCCTGCCGGACGACCAGCGCGACCACTTCCGGTCGCTCTGGGACGAGTTCGAGGAGCGCGTCAGCCCGGAGGCCCGGTTCGCCAAGGCGATGGACCGGCTCCAGCCGCTGCTGCTCAACTACGGCAACCGGGGCGGCACCTGGCGCGCACCGGGGGTCACCGACGCCGACGTGCTGGCCCGCAAGTCCGTGATCGGCGACGCCTCCGCCGACCTGTGGGACTACGCCCGGACCCTGATCCGCACCGGCGCGGACAACGGCTGGGTGCCCCGCGCCGAAGCCGAGCCGCAGTCGTCAACCGGCGCGACGGGGCCCGCCGCGGGGTCAGCCACGGGGTCCGCCACGGACCGGCCCGAGCCACTGAGCGAGCGGGTGGGGACCGAGCCGTGGGGCCCGGAACGGCTGACCGGCGGCCCGCTCGACGAGGTGCTCGCGGCCGCCCGGGCGGCCGCGCCCGACCTCCGGATCGTCCGGATGACGGTCCGCCTGCCCGCGGACGACGACAACGTGTGGTGGCTGGTGACGCCGGACCGCCGGGAGGCCCAGGTGGACACCGGGCCCGACGGGGCCCCGCCGTTCCTGATCGAGACCGACACCGCCCGGCACGACGTCGACGACGCCGAACGAGCCGCCCGGATCCTGGTCGACTGGCTGCTCGCCTGAACCCTCCCCTTTCGGCGCGCGGGCCCTTCCGGCGCGTGGGCCCTTCCGACGCGTGGACGCTCAGCCGTGGGTGCGCAGCACGTGGTCGGCGAGCGCGGCGAGGTAGGCGTCGCGC
>NZ_JBHUWH010000676.1:0-3046 GCF_042670125.1 Kitasatospora sp. NPDC057198
GCGATCTCGCCCTGCGAGTGGCCGACCACCGCATCGGGCGTGACACCGGCCGCCTCCCACACCGCGGCGAGCGAGACCATCACCGCCCACAGCGCCGGCTGCACCACATCGGCGGCCTTCAACTCCGGCTCACCGGCCAGCACTTCGTCCAGCGACCAGTCAACGAACGGCTCCAACGCCGCCGCACACTCCGCCAACCGCGCCGCGAACACCGGACTCACCGAAGCCAGTTCACGCCCCATCCCCAGCCACTGCGAACCCTGACCGGCGAACGCGAACACCGTCCGCGCCCCCGGCCGGGCCACCCCCGAAACCACCGCACCCGAGGGCACCCCCGCCGCAAAGGACTGCAGAGCACCGACCGGATCACCCCCCAGGGCCACCGCACGGTGCTCGAACGCCGAACGGGTCGTCGCCAACGACCACGCCACACCGGCCGGTTCCAGCTCCGGCCGGGCGAGGGCCCAGTCACGCAGGCGGCCGGCCTGGGCGGTCAGGCCCTCGGCCGAGCGGGCCGAGACGGTCCATGCCTCGGCCCCGGCCACCACGGGAACGGTCTCCGGTCCGGCCGTCCGGGCCGCCGGGTCCGGGGCGCCGGCGTCCGCCGCGTCCTCGGTGCCGGGCGCCTCGACCGGCGGGGCCTCCTCCAGGATGACGTGCACGTTGGTGCCGCTGATGCCGAACGCGGAGACGCCGGCCCGGCGCACCCGCTCCCCGGCGGTCCACGGCACGGGCGCGTTGAGCAGCCGGACGTCGCCGGCCTCCCAGTCCACGTGGGTGGAGGGCACGTCCGCGTACAGGGTCGCCGGGAGCTGCTCGTGCTGGAGCGCCAGCACCATCTTCATCACGCCGGCGACGCCGGCCGCGGCCTGGGTGTGCCCGAGGTTGGACTTCACCGAGCCGAGCCAGAGCGAGCCGCGCTCGCCGCGCTCCCGGCCGTAGGTGGCCAGCAGCGCCTGCGCCTCGATCGGGTCGCCCAGGGTGGTGCCGGTGCCGTGCGCCTCGACCGCGTCGACGTCGGCGGTGGTGAGCCCGGCGTTGGCGAGGGCGGCCCGGATGACGCGCTGCTGGGAGGGGCCGTTGGGGGCGGTCAGGCCGTTGGAGGCGCCGTCCTGGTTGATCGCCGAGCCGCGGATCACCGCGAGCACCGGGTGCCCGTTGCGCCGGGCGTCGGAGAGCCGCTCGACGACCAGCATGCCCGCGCCCTCGGCCATGCCCATGCCGTCGGCGGCGTCGGAGAACGCCTTGGAGCGACCGTCCTCGGCGAGGCCGCGGGCGTGCGAGAACGCCAGGAAGCCGTCCGGGCTGGCCATGATGGTGACGCCGCCGGCCAGGGCGAGCGTGCACTCGCCCAGGCGCAGCGCCTGCGCGGCGAGGTGCAGGGCGACCAGCGAGGAGGAGCAGGCGGTGTCGATGGTGACGGCGGGGCCTTCGAGGCCGAGCGTGTAGGAGACCCGGCCGGAGAGCACGCTGGCCGCGTTGCCGGTCATCAGGTGGGCGCCGAGGTTCTCGACCTCCTCCTCGTCGGCCATGGTGACGGCCAGGTAGGAGGAGCCGTAGCCGCCGACGAAGGCGCCGGTGCGGCTGCCGCGCAGGGTGGCCGGGTCGATGCCGGAGCGCTCCAGGGCCTCCCAGGAGGTCTCCAGCAGCAGGCGCTGCTGCGGGTCCATGGCGAGGGCCTCGCGCGGGCTGATGCCGAAGAACCCGGCGTCGAAGGCGCTGGCGTCCTGGACGAAGCCGCCGACCTGGGTGTACGAGGTGCCGATGTTGTCGACGTCGGGGTTGTAGAGGGCGTCGAGGTCCCAGCCGCGGTCGGTGGGGAAGGTGGACAGGCCGTCGACGCCGTCGGCGAGCATCCGCCAGAGCTCTTCGGGGCCGGTCGCGCCGCCGGGGAAGCGGCAGGCCATGCCGACGATGGCGATCGGCTCGTCCGCGGCGTGCGGCAGGACGGCGGCCGGGCCGGTGTCGGCGGTGCCGGCGTCGGCGAGGTCGTCGGCGAGCTGTTCGCGCAGCAGGGCGGCCAGGGCGACGGGGTTGGGGTAGTCGAAGACCAGGGTCGCGGGCAGCCGCAGGCCGGTGGCCGGGTTCATCCGGTTGCGGAACTCGACGGCGATCAGCGAGTCGAAGCCCAGGTCGGTGAACGGGCGGGTGGCCTCGATGGCGTCGCCGGAGGCGTGGCCGAGGACGGCGGCGGCGTGGGTGCGGACCAGGTCGAGCAGCACCCGGTCGCGTTCGGCGCCGGGCAGTGCGGCGAGCTGCTGGCGCAGGACGTCGGCGGCGCCGGTGCCGACGGCCCCGGCCGCGGAGGTGACGGCGGCGCGGCGCGGCATGATCTCGTCCGCGAGGACCTGCCACAGCGCGGGGACGCCGGTGACGGCGGCCTGGGCGCGCAGGGCGGCCTTGTCGAGGCGGGCCGGGACGAGGACGGCCTCGGCGCGGGCCAGGGCGAGGTCGAGCAGGGTGAGGCCCTCGTGCTCGTCGAGCGCGGCGAGGCCGGAGCCGGTCATCCGGCGCAGCATCACCTCGTCGAGGTCGCGGCCGATGCCCGCCTCGGGCATCCAGGGGCCCCAGGCGAGCGCGGTGCCGGCCAGGCCGGCGGCGCGGCGGTGGGCGGCCAGGGAGTCGAGGAAGGCGTTGGCGGCGGCGTAGTTGGCCTGGCCGGCACCGCCGAAGGCGGCGGCGACGGAGGAGAACAGCACGAAGTGGTCGAGGCCGGCGTCCCGGGTGAGTTCGTGCAGGTGCCAGGCGGCGTCCACCTTGGGGCGCAGGACCGCGGCGACCCGGTCGGGGGTGAGCGAGTCGACCATGCCGTCGTCGATGATGCCGGCGGCGTGGAAGACCGAGCCGAGCGGGTTCTCGGCGGGCAGGGCGTCGATGACGGCGGCGAGGGCGGCGCGGTCGGTGACGTCGCAGGCGACGATCCGGGCCCAGCCGCCGCGGGCGGCGATGTCGGCGGCGAGGGCGGCGGCGCCGGGGGCGGCGGGGCCGGAGCGGCTGAGCAGGACGGCGCCGCCGGCCCGGCCGGTGGCGACCATGTGCTTGGCGA
>NZ_JBHUWH010000677.1:0-3045 GCF_042670125.1 Kitasatospora sp. NPDC057198
GTGGGCTCGTTTTTTTTTATAAGCGACCGGGGGGCGGCCCGGCCGGCGGGGGGGGGGGGGGCCCGGGCCGGGGGCGTCCGGACGGGGACGCGGGGGAGGGAGGATCAGCCGAGCGTGATGCCCGGGTAGAGCGGGTGGTCGGCGAGCAGGTCGACCGCGCGCTTGGCGACGGAGTCGCGGACGGCCTCGTCCAGCGCGTACTGCGCCTTCGAGGAGCCGACCGGCACGGTGGCCGTCAGCACGGTGTGGATCAGCTCGGCGACCTCGTCCAGCTCCGCCGCCCCCAGCCCGCGGGTGGTCAGTGCGGGCGTGCCGAGCCGGATGCCGGAGGTGTACCAGGCGCCGTTCGGGTCCTGCGGCACGGCGTTGCGGTTGGTGACGATGCCGGAGTCCAGCAGCGCCGCCTCCGCCTGACGTCCGGTCAGGCCGTACGAGGAGACGTCCGCCAGCACCAGGTGGTTGTCGGTACCGCCGGTGACCAGCTCGGCGCCGCGCGCCAGCAGGCCCTCGGCGAGTGCACGGGCGTTGTCGACCACCTGCCGGGCGTACACCTGGAACTCGGGCCGGCGGGCCTCCGCGAAGGCCACCGCCTTCGCCGCCATCACGTGCGACAGCGGGCCGCCGAGCACCAGCGGGCAGCCCCGGTCGACGTGCTCGGCCAGCTCCGAGGTGCACAGCACCATGCCGCCGCGCGGGCCGCGCAGCGACTTGTGCGTGGTGGTGGTGACGATCTGGGCGTGCGCCACCGGGTCGAAGTCCCCGGTCAGCACCTTGCCCGCGACCAGACCCGCGAAGTGCGCCATGTCGACCATCAGGGTCGCGCCGACCTCGTCCGCGATCTCCCGCATCCGGCGGAAGTTCACCAGCCGCGGGTACGCCGAGTACCCGGCCACCAGGATCAGCGGCTTGAACTCCAGGGCGATCCGCCGCACCTCGTCGTAGTCGACCAGACCGGTGGCCGGGTCCGTCCCGTAGCTGCGCTGGTCGAACATCTTGCCCGAGATGTTCGGCCGGAAGCCGTGGGTGAGGTGGCCGCCCGCGTCCAGCGACATGCCCAGCATCCGCTGGTTGCCCAGTTCGCGGCGCAGCTCGGCCCAGTCCTGCTCGCTCAGGTCGTTGACGTTGCGCACCCCGGCGCGCCGCAGCGCCGGGCTCTCCACCCGCTGCGAGAGCACCGCCCAGAACGCCACCAGGTTCGCGTCGATCCCGGAGTGCGGCTGCACGTACGCGTGCTCCGCGCCGAACAGCTCGCGGGCGTGCTCGGCCGCGAGCTCCTCCACGGCGTCCACGTTGCGGCAGCCCGCGTAGAAGCGGCGGCCCGGCGTGCCCTCCGCGTACTTGTCGCTCAGCCAGTTGCCCATCGCCAGCAGCACGGCGGGCGAGGCGTAGTTCTCACTGGCGATCAGCTTCAGCGAGGCGCGCTGGTCGGTCAGTTCCCCGGAGATCGCCGCGGCGATCCGGGGTTCGACGGCGCGCACCACGTCCAGGGCGCTGCGGAAGGCGGTGTCGGCGGCGGGGCTGCCGAAGGTGTGTGCGGACACGGACTCGACCACGGGCGGTCTCCTCGTAGTACGGAACGACGATTCGGACGGCCCAGGCGCACGGCGACAGCACACGGTGCCCGAGGACACCACACGGAGCCGCTTCCCGATGGTGACTTCCATCCCAGCGCGCCAGTCACGGCTCACCGCGATGCTACCAACCGGCGGAACGGAACCGGGACGGACCCCGAGGAGCCCGAGCGGTCCGGGGAGTTCGAGGGGCCCGAGGAGCCCGAGCGGCCTGAGCGGCCTGCGGGGAGGAGGGGAAGAGGGGAAGAGGCGCGGGGGAAATCCCCTGGTGCGCCGGGGGCGGGTATCGGCATGATCGGGCGCATGACATGGACCGTTCCCGCCACCACCCGCACCGGCGGCTCGCTCACCGCGCCCGAGGTCGAGCTGCTGCCCGGCTACCTGGCCTGGCACCGCGCCACCTTCCTGCACAAGTGCGCCGGGCTGACCGGCGAACAGCTCGCACTGCGCCCGCTGCCCGCGAGCTCGCTCTCGCTGCTCGGGCTGATGCGCCACCTGGCCAAGGTGGAGCGGACGTGGTTCCGGATCCGCTTCGCGGGGCAGGACGTCCCGCCGCTGCACGCGGTGGAGGGCCACAAGGACGCCGACTTCGACCTGCTGGAGCCGGAGCGGGCCGAGCAGGAGTACCGGGCGCTGCTGGAGGAGCAGCGGCTCGCCGACCTCGCGGTGGCCGGGGCCGGGCTGGACGACAGGCTGGTCGCGTACGGGGAGGAGATGTCGCTGCGGACGACGTACCTGCACGTCATCACCGAGTACGCGCGCCACAACGGGCACGCCGACCTGCTGCGCGAGCACACCGACGGGGTGACCGGCGGCTGAACGGCCGGCTGCCGGGGGTCGCCGGGGGCTGTCGGGGGCGTCGGGGGCGAAGTGGCTTGTCGGGCAAGGGCGCTGAAGCGGACCCGGGCCGGACGGACCGTCAGATGAGCGGATAGCATACTGAGTATGGGACCTCTCAAGCCGAACGTGCCCGAGCTGATCCTCGGGCTGATCGTTTTCTTCGCCCTCTTCTGGGTGCTCGGCAAGGTGCTGCTGCCCCGCATCGAACGCACCCTCGCCGAACGCCACGACAGGACCGACGGCGGCATCGCCCGCGCGGAGGCGGCCCGGGCCGAGGCGGAACGCATCCGCCAGGAGTTCCAGGCCGAGCTCGCCGCCGCCCGGCACGAGGCCGCCGCCATCCGGCAGACCGCCGCCGAGGAGGGCGCGGCCCTGGTCGCCGCCCTGCGGGCGGAAGGGCTCCAGCAGCGCGAGCAGCTGGTGGCCGAGGCACAGGTGCAGCTGGCCGCCGACAAGGTGCTGGCCGAGGCCGAACTGCGCGAGGACGTCATCAAGCTGGCCTCCGAGCTGGCCTCCCGGGTGGTCGGCGAACCGCTCGGCGACCTGCCCGCCACCCGCGCCGTCGCGGAGGAGTTCCGCAACCGCGCCGAGGTCTGACGCCCCACCGGGGGGAAGCGGGCGGGCCGCCCGGTCC
>NZ_JBHUWH010000678.1:0-3044 GCF_042670125.1 Kitasatospora sp. NPDC057198
GGACTACTCCGCCCCGGCGGCCCCGTGCCGCTTCCACGCCGCCCGCCGCAGCCCGGCGTCCAGCAGCACGTCCAGGGCCGTGCCGGCCAGCGCCTCGGTGACGGCCGCCAGGACCGACCGGGCCCGGGGCGAGGCCGCGGCGGCCGCGAACTCGGGGGTGTGGTCGGACCCGTCCTCGTCCATGATCGCGACGAACGGGTGGACGGCGGGCACCCGCGCGCTGACGTTGCCGATGTCCGAGGAGCCCAGCAGCACCCCCGGCCGCGGCGGGGTGAGGGTGATGCCCGCCCGCGCCAGGTGCGCGGCGAAGCGCCCGGAGAGCACCGCGTTGTCGCGGAAGTGCTCGTAGCGCACGGTGGCCCGCTCCACCGTCACCGTCGTGCCGGTCGCCGTGGCGACGCCCTCGGCGCAGGTGCGCAGCCGCCCGGCCAGGTCGTCCAGTTCGGCGGTGGTGGCGGCCCGCAGCCCGAACAGGCCCTCGGCGAGGTCGGGCACGATGTTCGTCGCGGTGCCCCCGACCGTGACGATGCCCAGCACGTGGGAGGCCGGCGGGAGCCGCTGGCCCAGCGCCGACAGCACGTTGAACAGCTCGACCAGCGCGGCCAGCGCGTCGATGCCGTGCGTCGGGTCGCCGGTCGGGTGGGCGGCCCGGCCGTGGAAGGCCACCCGGTACTGCTCCTGCGCGGTCAGCACCGCGTGCGTCCAGTCGTGGACGCCCGGGTGGAACATCAGCGCCGCGTCGACCCCGTCGAACACCCCCGCCTCCACCTCCAGGGCCTTGCCGCCGCCGCCCTCCTCCGCCGGGGTCCCGACCGCCAGCACCGTCCCGGCGTCCTCCGGCAGCACCTCGCGGACGGCCAGCGCCGCCCCCAGGCCGGCCGCCGCGATCAGGTTGTGCCCGCAGGCGTGCCCCAGGCCGGGCAGCGCGTCGTACTCCAGCAGCAGGGCCACCACCGGACGGCCCCGGCCCGCCGAAGCGGTGAAGGCGGTCGGCATCCCCGCCAGGCCCCGGCGCACCGCGAAGCCCGCCCGCTCCAGCTCGCCCGTCAGCCGGGCGGCGGCCCGGTGCTCCGCGAAGGCGCACTCGGGGTCGGCGTGCAGGGCGAGGGCCGTCCCCCAGCACTCGTCCGCCCGGCGGCGGACCGCCTCCCGAACACGTGCGTGCAGGTCACCACCGGTGTGAGGCACTTCGACTCCCTGATCTCGACGCGTACCGCTCCGCCCACCCGTCTGCCACGCACCGCCGCTCCCACACCTGCCCGGCCGCCCGGCGCGGTGCCCGAGCGGGCCCGGGACGCATGGACCGCGGCGGACCGGACAGACGCGGAGCCATGGGAACCAGACGGACGGCCCGGTCGGTCCGGGCGGCGCACGCGGCCCCGTACGCGGGAGCCGCCCTGGCGGTGGCGGCCGCCGCCCTGGTGGGCGCCCGCGCCTCGGGCCCGGCCTCCCCGTGGTACCGGTCGCTGGACCGGCCCCGCTGGCAGCCGCCGCCCTGGGTGTTCCCCGCCGTGTGGACCCCGCTGTACGCCTCGATCGCCTGGAGCGCGGGCCACGCGCTGGGCCGGGCCCCCGGCCGCGAACGGGCCGCCCTGGCCGCCGAGTACGGGACGAACCTGGCCCTGAACGCCGGCTGGACCTGGCTCTTCTTCGGCCTGCGCAGCCCCGCCGCGGGGGTCGCGGGCAGCGTCCTGCTGGACGCCCACAACCTGCGCCTGATCGGACGGGTGGCGCGCCACGACCCCGCGGCCGCCGCCGCACTGGCGCCCTACGCCGGGTGGTGCCTCTTCGCCACCGCGCTCAGCTGCTCCCTGGCCCGCCGCAACAGCGTCCCGTTCCGCGCCGACTGACGGCCCGCCTCGTGCCGACCCAGAGGGCGGTGCCCGGTCAGGCGGCCGGGGCGCGCTCCGCCAGGAACAGCCGGGCGGCCATCGGGGCGCTGACCCGGCCGGCGCCCAGGCGGGAGGCCAACTCGGCGGTGAGGACGGCGTGCAGCTCCGGGGCGTCGGGGTCGCCGCCGCGCGACTCGACGGCGGCCCGCACCGGCGTGCCGGTCAGGACGAGCGGCTCGTCCCGGACCGGCTCCAGCCCGCCGGCGACGAGGTCCGCGCGGAGCGGGGCGGGGGCGGCGCAGCCGTGCGGCAGCGCGGGCAGGAAGTCCGGCGGGTCGGCCGGGAAGGCCCGTTCGAGCCCGGCCTGCACCGCGGCGTCGAAGCCGTGCGCCCCCAGCGGCCCCCAGACGCTGAACAGGAACCGCCCGCCCGGCACCAGCACGCGCCGCACCTCGGCGAAGGCGGCCGGCCGGTCGGGGAAGAACATCGCCCCGAACTGGCACACCACCAGGTCGAACGCCCTGTCCGGGAAGGGCAGCCGCTGGGCGTCGGCCCGCCGCCAGCGCGCCCCCGGCACCCGGGCCCGCCCGAACTCCGCCATCGCCTCGTTGAGGTCCGTCGCCACCACCTCGGCGGCGGGCAGCGCCGCCAGCAGGCACGAGGTCAACGCCCCCGTCCCGGCGGCGAGTTCGAGCACCGTACGGGGAGCCAGCGCGGCGGCGCGCCCGGCCAGGTCGGCGGCGAACGGACGGAACAGGGCCGGGACGAGGTACCGCTCGTACGCCTCCGGCATCGACGGGGACCACCGCCGGTCGGCGGGAACACCACTCATCCCCCCGACGCTACGCCCGCCCCCGCGCCCCGGCACCGCGGCGGCCCGCCCTCATCCGCCGGACGCCAGCCCGGACAGGTCCGGACGCCCGCCCAGGCGCTGGACGGTCGCCCCGGCGGCCGCCGCCGCCAGCCGCCCCGCGGCGCGCACGTCGGGGCCCCGGCGCAGCCCGGCGACCAGGCCCGCGACGAAGGCGTCCCCGGCCCCGGTCGGATCGGCCACCGGCACCTCCGCCAGCGGCAGCAGCAGCTCACCGTCCGGCCACACCAGCAGGTCGCCCTCCCCGGGCACCGCGAGGGCGACCAGGGCCGGGCCCGCGGCCAGCAGCCGGCGCCCCAGCGCGCGGGCGTCCCGCACCGAGCGGACCGGCCCGACCGCGA
>NZ_JBHUWH010000679.1:0-3036 GCF_042670125.1 Kitasatospora sp. NPDC057198
GCTGCACGAGGCGGCCCGGCTGATGCTCGGCGCGGGGGACGGGGCGCTGCCCGCCGAGGAGTTCGCGCGGCTGTTCCCGGAGGCGGGCGGCTGGGCGCGGGCCGTCCGGGAGGAGCGGCTGCTGGTGCCGGCGGGGGCGGGCCACCGGGCCGGGCACGAGGAGTGGGGGGAGTGGCTGCAGAGCCTGCACCTGGACCTGGACGCGGCGCTGCGGCTGGTGCTGGAGGAGGGGGAGGAGGGGGCAGAGGCGACGGCGGCCGGTGCGGGTGGTGGAGAGCGGGGCGGGAGGGAGGCCGGGAGCAGCGGGGCGCTTCGTGCCCCGTCGGACGGCGGCAGCCACGGGCCCGCCGTTCCCCGGGCCCCTGACGGGGCCTTCGGCGGGGCGTCCGGTCAGGCGTCCGGCGGGGCGTTGGCCGGTGCCGGGGTCGGGCGGTGCCGGGTCGGGGTGGTGGTGGGGGCGTTGCGGCGGGCGGGGGAGGTGCGGGGGGCGGGGGTGCTGGACGGGTGGTTGCGGCGGGCGCTGGCGGCGTTGGAGCGTTCGGAGCGGGGCGGGGAGGCGGACTGGTGGGCGGGCCGGGTGCTGGTGGCGGGGCTGGCGGGGAGCCCGGAGCCGTCCGCGCACCGGGAGTTGCTGGAGCTGCTGGCCGGACGGGCCGGGCGGGACGAGCGGTTCGGCGCGGCGTTCTGGGCCGGGCTGCCGCTGCCGGTGGCCGAACGGGTCGCGCTGCTGGGCCGGTTGGCGCAGGACCCGGGCCGGGCGGAGGTGGTGCGGGCGGCGGCGGCCGAACTGCTGGCCGCGGACCCGCGCGGGGTGCTGCCGCTGCTGTGCGCCTGGTACGGGGAGGGCGCGGCGGCCGCCGGGCTGGCCGACGAACTGCTGTACGAGCACCGGGCGTTGGCGCTGGACGAGCTGACCGAGGTGCTGGTGGCCGCCGCCCACCCGCGGGCGGACGCGCTGCTGGGCCGGCTGGCCGAGCGGGAGCCGTCCGCGCTGTGCCGGGCGGTCGACCGGTGGAGCCACGACCCGCGCCCCGAGCGGCACGTCGCGGCGGCCGTGCACGCGCTGCGCACCGCCCCGCACGCGGGCGGCTCGGGGGCCCGGCTGCTGCGGCTGGCGGCCCGGACGCTGCTCGCCCGGGAGGACGAACCGGCGCTGCACGGCGCGGCGTTGGCCCTGCTGGTGCGCGATCCGCAGGGCCGGGCCGAGTACCTGCCGGCCGCGCTGGCTGCGTACCGCGCGGGGGACCCGTTCCTGACCGCCGGGGTGCTGGCCGAGCTGGTGGCGGAGCACCCGGCCGAGGTGCTGGCGGCGGTGCGCGAGCGGCTGCGGGTGCCGGGCGCCCGGCTGGCGGAGGACCTGCGGGTGCTGACCGCGGCCGGCGACCCGGCGGTGGCCCGCTCCGGGCTGCTGGTCGCCGCCGAGCTGCTGCGGGAGGGCCCCGAGCGGGCCGGGGAGGTGGCCCGGCACCTGGACCGGCTGCTGGACGCCGGGCGGGACGGCCGTCCGCTGCTGGACGCGGTGCTGGCCGCCGGGCCGGCGGTGCGGGCGCTGTTCGTGCCGGTGCTGGCCGCGCCGGGCGGCGGCCGGGAGGAGCTGCTGGACGCCCTGCTGGCCGCCGAGCGGGACGGCGAGGTGCTGGCGGCGGTGGTGGAGGCGCTGGCGGCCCGGCACGCCGGGCACCCCGGGCGGCGGGTGCGCGAGCTGCTGCGGCTGGTCGCCGAGCGGTGGCCGGGCGCGGACGCCGCCCTGGTGCGCTGTGCGGGGCGCTGGGCGGGTTTCGCCCGGCTGCTGGCGTCCTGGCCCGAGGACGCCCCGCCGCCGCCGCAGGGGCCCCGGCTGGCCCGGATGCGGGCCCTCGCCGCGGCCGGGCGGGACCCGCAGTACGCCGCGGCCGAGGCCGAACGGCAGGTCGACCGTCCCGGCGGCCGTCTGACCGGTCACACCAAGGGCCTTCCGGTACCTGGGCAGGGCCGGTCGCATGGCACGCTATAGGGGTTCGGTTTCGGTCTTTCGAGTGCACGGGTTGTGCACACCGTAGGAACAAGGAGCGGTCAGGTGCAGCGCTGGCACGGCCTGGAGGAGATCCCCGGGGACTGGGGGCGCAGCGTCGTCACCATCGGATCGTTCGACGGGGTCCACCGCGGACACCAGTTGATCATCAACCGGGTGGTGGAGCTGGCCGGTGAGCTGGGGGCGAAGTCGGTGGTGGTCACCTTCGACCCGCACCCCAGCGAGGTGGTCCGGCCCGGCACCCACCCGCCGCTGCTCGCCCCGCAGCCGCGCCGGGCCGAACTGGTCGAGCAGCTGGGCGTGGACGCCGTCCTGGTGCTGCCGTTCACCGCCGAGTTCTCGAAGGAGTCCCCCGAGTACTTCGTCCGGTCGGTGCTGGTCGACGCGCTGCACGCGAAGGCGGTCGTCGAGGGCCCCAACTTCCGCTTCGGGCACCGCGCGGCGGGGAACGTCGAGCTGCTGGCCGAGCTCGGCCGGGCCGACGACTTCACCGTCGAGGTGGTCGACCTGCAGGTGCGCGGCGCGGCGGGCGACGGCGAGCCGTTCTCCTCCAGCCTGTGCCGCCGGCTGGTCGCGGCCGGCGACATGGCCGGCGTCGGCGAGATCCTCGGCCGCCCGCACCGGGTCGAGGGCGAGGTCGTCCGCGGCGCCCAGCGCGGCCGCGAACTCGGCTACCCCACCGCCAACGTGGACACCGTCGCGCACTCGGCGATCCCCGCCGACGGCGTGTACGCGGGCTGGCTGACCGCCGACGGCGAGACCATGCCCGCCGCGATCTCGGTCGGCACCAACCCGACCTTCGACGGCACCGCCCGCACCGTCGAGGCGTACGCCATCGACCGGGTCGGCCTCGACCTGTACGGGCAGCACGTCGCCGTGGACTTCCTGGCCTGGCTGCGCGGCATGGAGAAGTTCGACTCGATCGACGCCCTGCTGGAGCGGATGGCCGAGGACGTCAAGCGCGCCCGGGAGCTCACCGAGCGCCCCTGAGCCGGCACGGCCGAGCCCCCGCGGAACGCGCGTTC